>NZ_JAMQHY010000028.1:0-16141 GCF_023845705.1 Clostridium sp. ZBS15 | reverse complement strand
TAGTATAAAGCTCATGGACAGAAGTTAAAAATGAAACTCGACTCATTTAGATTCTCACTTAAGAATTCTAAAAAGCAAATTCCAACGCCAGTTCGCCCTTATACTAAAATATCAACATTCACTTAAAACATAGCCTAACATAAAATATAATTGTTTTTCTTAAAACTAATATTAAAAATGGAGAATAAATATGAATATAAATAAAATAATAAATAGAATTGAAAATTTAAGCCCTTATATAAATGGATGGGAAAAAGACAAGAGAGCTTCTGTAATAATACCTTTAGTAGAAATAGATGGAGAAGTACATATATTATTTGAATTAAGATCAAAAAAATTAAATGCTCAACCAGGAGACATATGTTTTCCAGGTGGCAGAATAGATAATAATGAAACACCAAAAGAAGCAGGTATTAGAGAATTTTATGAGGAACTAGGAATTAAAGACATTAAAATAATAAATGAATTAGATCTTACTATAAGGCATGATGGAATGATAATTCATACTTTTCTAGGAATAGTAAATAATATTAATAAATTGTCTATAAATGAAAGTGAAGTAGATCATGTATTTTATATACCTCTTCAATATTTACTTTCATATAATCCATTAAAATCAATGGGTAAATTAACTGTGACTAGATCTGATGATTTCCCATACGATTTAATTTTTAATGGAAAAGATTATAGATTTAAAGAAGGTAAATATATTTCACTTTTTTATAAATATAAAGACTATGTTATATGGGGAATTACAGCAAATATTTTAAAAAATTTTTTAGATAAACTGTCTTAATGACCCAAATCTAGAAAAATTCTATTAAACAACTCAAAGTTTAATAAAGTTTGATTAAAATGAAGGATTAAGGAAGACTACTTAGTCCTTTTATTTTATAGAATTATAGAATAAAACAGTAAAATAAGATAAATATATAATGAAAATGATTAGATATAAATTTATTTGGCATTGAATCAGAATTAAATTATATACAAGTAAATATAATTAATATTTTATGTACATACTATTTTTATAAGTACTTTTATAGTAAGGAGAGATTAGTATGGAAAGAGAACATTATATTATTCAAGGTTTATCAAATTCTAACATGAAAACGCAAGTTAAGAATGCATTAATAAAAATAGAAGGTGTAAATCAAGTGTGTATTGATGCCGCAAGAGAAAGTGTTGAAATAATATACAATAGTCCTGCAACACCATCAAAAATTAGAAATTGTATTTATCATACAGGACATAATATAGAATAATAAAAATTTAATTTAAATTTTTTAAAAAAGTATTGTAATCAATTACAAGCTGCTGTATAATGAACTCAAGATAAAGGTTAAACAATTTATCTTAAGTGAACTGACACTTAAATCCGGCAGAGGAGCATATCAGAAATAGGTATGCAGTTGTGATGGGCAACGTAAAAATCCCTGAAGCAATGTACGACGTACGGCGTACCCAGTTGGCGGACAACTTAAAAATCAGTTACTGGGAAAGAGCAAACATTGGTAAAATGTTTGCTCTTTTTGCATTGTAGAAAATTAGTATTTATCAACTTATAAGATTTTTTAGATATATCTTAATCATTTGGGTTAATTAACACATCTGAAGAGTTCTTGCCTTAAAACAACTTTTATTTATATATCTAGTTAAAATAAGCTTTACTAAGATTAAATTTAATTTTAAAAAGTGGATATGCTATTTATTGGATGAAATATTATTATTGAGTTACAATATGTATGTAAGCTAAAATTTATAAAAATAGATAATATATTATAAATCAATAGTGTGGAGGTAAGATTAAATGTTTGAAGAAAATACATACCAAGAAATATTAAATAGATCACATGAAAGGTGTATTAAATATGGCGTGGGAAACAATATTCATAATCCTTCAAGAATACTTAAAAATAAAGAACTTAATATATTGATAAGAAAAAACTGTGAGTTAATAAATATAGCTAGACCATTTATGGAAATACTTTATGACTTTTTAAGAGGATCAGGATTCTCATTATATCTTACAGATAAAAATGGAGTTGTTCTTACTATTATAGGTGATGAAGATATAATAATAGATCAGATTAAAGTTGGAATTGTAGAAGGAACAGATATGAGTGAAAGAAGTGCTGGAACTAATGGTATAGGAACTGCCCTTTATGAAAATTCCTCAATTCAGATTCTGGGCGAAGAACATTTTATAAAAGCTTTTCACATTTGGACATGCTCTTCTGCCGTTATTCATAATGAAAAAAAAGATATAATTGGCTGTTTAAATTTAACTGGTCGACGTCAATTAGCCCACCCTCATACTTTAGGACTTATAGTGGCAGCTGTAAAATCAATTGAAAATCAATTGAAGGTTGAAAAGACCCAAAAAGAGTTATTTAAAGCACATCAATATTTAAATAAAGTTATGAATTCGTTAAATTTAGGGATTTTTGCTGTAGACATAGAAGGTATAGTGAAAGCTATAAATAATAGTGCATGTGATATGTTAAATATAAAAGAAAAAGATGTTATAAATAAGAATGTAGATTCTATTTTAGATAATTGGGAAGAAATATTTGATCATCTTAAAAGTGGAAGAGCATATGAAAATATAGAAATTACATATTCGAATAAAAAGAAAAGGTTTAATTTGAATGTATATCCAATAAAAGATAAAGAAAAAAATATAAGTGGTATTGTATGTATATTTAAAGATATGAAAAATGTATATAATTTAGTTAATAAGTATACAGGTAGAACAGCCCAATACACGTTTAATGATATAATTGGCAAAAGCGAGCAAATCCTAAAGTTAAAAGAGCAAGCGAAAAATATAGCTAATAGTCCTTCTACAGTACTCATTCAAGGAGAAAGCGGAACAGGAAAAGAACTTATAGCTCAATCTATTCACAATAATAGTAATAGAAGAGACTGTAGTTTTGTTGCAATAAATTGTGGAGCAATACCTAAAAGCTTAATAGAGAGTGAGTTATTTGGATATGAAGAAGGAGCTTTTACTGGAGCTAAAAGAGGAGGATGCGCAGGGAAATTTGAACTTGCAAATGGAGGAACACTATTTTTAGATGAAATAGGAGAAATGCCATTAGATATGCAGATAAATCTTTTACGGGTCTTGCAAGAAGGATGTATTACTAGAATAGGTGGAAATAAATGTATTAATGTAAATGTGAGAATTATTGCTGCAACTAACAAAAACTTAAAAAATGAAGTAGAAAAAGGAACTTTTAGAGAAGATTTATATTATAGATTACGTGTAATTCCAATATATGTTCCCTCATTAAGAGAACGAGTTGGTGACATAAAAATTCTTATAGAACATTTTTTGGAAATAAAATCTATTAAATTAGAAAAATGTATTCCAACAATTGACAAAAATCTATATAATAATCTATTAAATTATGATTGGCCAGGAAATATTAGAGAATTAGAAAATTGTATTGAGAATATTATAAATATGGATGGAAATACTTCTTTTAGTTTTGAAAATAAAAAACCAGTTAAAGAAGAGTCTAATTGTAGCAATATAGATTTACAATATGATATGTTCTCATTAGAAGAATTAGAAGAAAGAGCAATAAGAGTTTGCTTAAATAATTGTAAGGGGAATATTACTAAATCCTGCAAAATTTTAGGTATAAATAGAAGCACATTATATGCAAAAATCAAAAAATATAATATTAAGTTTAGATAAAATTAATGTATATATTAAAATTACTGAAAAGCAAATTATAATATATATTTTTATATTGTATAAAAAAACAACAGTGTTGCAAAATACAACAGTATTTATTTAAAAAATGTTGTATTTTACAACACTTTTTTTACTTTGAATTTTATAGAATACAGCATAAACTTTAAGTTTAAAAGATATTTATTAGAATAATGGCATGATACATAAGTTTTTACAGAAAACTTATGATTAAGGAAATTTTAAAATTAAAATTGGCATGATCATTGCTGATAATATATTATGATAAAACCTAAAATGAATTATAAATATATTTTTGCAGTTATAAATGGTATTTTTAAACCGCATTTTAGTGAAAATTAAACTAGGAGGGATTTAGTTATGAAAGGTTTTGCAATGTTGGGCATTAATAAAGTTGGATGGATTGAAAAGGAAAGGCCAGTTGCAGGTCCATATGATGCAATTGTACGTCCATTAGCTGTGTCACCATGTACATCAGATATTCATACTGTTTTTGAAGGTGCACTCGGAAATAGACATAATATGATTTTAGGTCATGAAGCTGTGGGAGAAATTGTTGAAATTGGAAGTGAAGTTAATGAATTCAAAGTTGGAGATAGGGTTATAGTACCTTGTACAACTCCAGACTGGAGATCTTTAGAAGTTCAGGCTGGTTTTCAACAACATTCAAATGGTATGCTTGCTGGATGGAAGTTTTCAAACTTTAAAGATGGAGTTTTTGCAGAATATTTTCATGTGAATGATGCAGATATGAATTTAGCACTTCTACCATCAGAAATATCTTTAGAAAGTGCTGTTATGATAACAGATATGATGACTACTGGTTTTCATGGTGCAGAATTAGCTGATATAAAAATGGGCTCTAGTGTTGTAGTAATAGGAATTGGAGCAGTTGGATTAATGAGTATAGCAGGTTCTAAATTACGTGGAGCAGGTAGAATTATTGGTGTAGGAAGTAGACCAATTTGCGTTGAAACTGCTAAATTTTATGGAGCAACAGATATTGTAAACTATAAAAATGGTGATATAGTTAAACAAATCATGAATTTAACTAATGGAAAAGGTGTTGATCGTGTCATTATGGCAGGCGGTGGCCCTGAAACATTAGGACAAGCGATATCTATGCTTAAACCTGGTGGAGTAGTTTCAAATGTTAACTATCATGGAAGTGGAGATACTTTACCAATACCACGTGTTGATTGGGGATGTGGAATGGCTCATAAGACTATAAGAGGAGGTCTTTGCCCAGGCGGACGTCTTAGAGCAGAAATGTTAAGAGATCTAGTAATATATAATCGTGTTGATTTAAGTAAATTAGTTACACATGTATATAATGGTTTTGAACATATAGAAGATGCTCTTTTATTAATGAAGGACAAGCCAAAAGACTTTATTAAAGCAGTAGTTATATTATAAATAGATTACTATTAAAATATTACTGGAGATTTTAATTTTCGGTAATATTTTTTTATTTAGAAAATTAGTATTATTACTTAAATTAAGTGTGTTATTTATACTAGTAATTAATATATTAAAATTATGATAATATTTTTAATGACTTTTTATGGAGGATAAACATGTCTGATTTAAATAATAGTGAATTATTACTATTATCTAATTTAATATATCTTAAATTAAATGTATTTAATGAGAATACTGTTGGTAAACTTGTTAAATCTATGTTATATAAGAATAACTTAAATAAAGCAATTTTAACTAGACGTGAATGCAAAGAAGTTGTAAAGAAGAATGAATGGTTAGTAGTTTTAAAGCAAATACAAGAAAATGATAAACTAAATAACTTAAAGATCGAAAATATAGAAGTTGATAATACTGGAGTGAAAGCTGCTTGCTTTGTTGATAAGCATGATAATCATGTTTTTGTTGTATTTAGGGGCACTAAGACTATAGAAGAGTGGAGTGATAATGGTGAAGGAGCTTATATGTCTGATACACCCGAACAAATAAGAGCATTAAATTATATAAATAATCTTAAATATAAAAACATTACAGTAACAGGTCATTCAAAAGGTGGTAATAAAGCTAAATATGTTGCACTTTTATCGGATAAAGTAAATAGATGCATATCTTTTGATGGACAAGGTTTTTCAAATGAATTTATCAACAGATATTATAATGAAATAAATGCCAATAAAGATAAAGTGTTATCTATTAGCGCTAAGTATGATTATGTAAATTGTCTTCTTAATTCTGTAAATGAAGAGAAAATATATATAAATACATCCTTTCAAAAAAATCCATTATATTATCATAAAGCTAATATAATGTTGGATGGTAATGGTCATCTTAGAAAAGAGACTAATGAATGCTCATTTGTAAAAATAATATATAACTTTTCCACATCACTAATATCTGAATTGCCAGAACCACATAAAAGTTTTGCTATAAATAGTTTAACTGACATTATTGAACTTATTTTATGTGATAAAGATTTAGACAGTAGTATATTACAAATTGCAAAAGGAATGTTGGTATTATTAGGATATACTAAACACTATAATTTAAAAGCAGAGATAAATTTAGAATACAATTTACTTCAGAGCTTAAGTATACCTCTTGTATTTTGGAATGATTTTATCAGAAGTGAAGAAAGTAAGTCTACATTAATATTAAATGATACATTATCAAAATTTAAAGCTTCTCAAGAAAATATAATCTTTAAACTTAAAAGTTTAGGAACAGAGGGTGAACAAATAGCAGTTGTTATTGATAATGCTACTGATAATTTAATATATGATTTTAAAAATTCTCATTAATTAGAAAAAACCATATTGTTCAATTATTAATATGGTTTTGGTTATTAAAGAAGACATTATTCATTATATGTTATATAATTATATAGATATTACAAAATATTATTAGATAAACTTAATATTAGGGGAGCTTACGCAAGTAGGCTGAGAGGAAGTTAAATGCAACTTCGACCCTTAACCTGATTTGGATAATGCCAACGTAGGGAATACACATTAAATGTTTTTAATGGGATATATCTTTATTGGTATATCCCATATTTTATTTTTAGGAGGAATTTGTTATGAACAAGAAAAAAACTTTATTAAACAATGGCTTATTATGGTTTGGAGCCTCTGTATCCATTGCAGAAATACTAACAGGTGGTTTAATAGCCCCACTTGGCCTAAAAAAAGGTATTTTAGCAATACTTTTAGGACATCTTATAGGATGTACACTTTTATATTTTGCAGGACTTATAGGAACTAATAGTGGTTTATCTTCAATGGAATCATCTAGAATATCTTTTGGGAAACATGGTTCTTATATTTTTTCTTCATTAAATATTTTACAGTTAGTTGGATGGACAGCTATAATGATTATTGGTGCAGCAAATGTATTAAATGCAGTATCTAATAGTTTATTTGGATTTGAAAATAAAGCATTATGGTGTATTTTAATAGGAATATTAATTATTATATGGATATTAATAGGCTTTGAAAATCTTGGCAATCTAAATGTTATTGCTGTTGGTGGACTTTTTATTTTAACACTTATTCTTGGAATAGTTATTTTTAAAGGAACAAGTATTGAATTATATGATAATAGTTTAAGTTTTGGAATGGCAGTTGAATTATCAGTTGCAATGCCACTTTCATGGTTACCACTTATAGCTGATTACACTAGAAATACAAAAGATAGTAAATTAATAACACCTATAAGTGTTTTAAGCTATTTTTTTGGTAGTGTGTGGATGTATATAATAGGTCTAGGTGGAAGCTTATATGCAGGAACTTCAGATATTGCACAAATTCTTATGCAAGCGGGACTTGGAATTATAGCTATGATAATCGTTCTAATGTCAACTGTGACAACAACCTTTTTAGATGTTTATTCAGCAGGTGTTAGTTGTACAAACATAAGTGAAAAAATCAGCACAAAGCATATATCTGTTATTGTTTGTATAATTGGAATATTAATTGCTATGTTTACTCCAATAGAGCAGTTTGAAAACTTTTTATATTTAATAGGTTCTGTATTTGCACCAATGATAGCAATAGTTATAACAGATTACTTTATACTAAAAAACAGAGAATTAAATTCAAAACTTAATGTGTTAAATTTAATTATATGGATAATTGGTTTTATTATTTATAGAATGTTTATGCAAATAAATATAGTAGTAGGAAATACCTTACCAGTTATGATAATAATAAGTTTTATATGTATAGTTGTAAATATATTAAAAGAAAAGTTACATAGATTTAACGTTAAATAATTATATAATACGAAAACAAATAGGGTAGGGTAAAAAATACTTTACCTTATTTGTTTTTTATGTAAAATTATAATAAATAATATACAAAGTTTTATACTTATATTAGAAATATGATAATATAAGTATAAAAATAAAACTTTATAGAAAAATGAGGAAACAACATGTCTATTTTAAATAAGTTATTAGAACCTAAGTTATTAAGCTGCCTAGAGAATAATATAAATATTGAAGATGAACTAATTAATGAGAAAGATCTTTCAAATAATCTGATTCAGGATTGTAAATTAGATTATATAAATGAAGAAAGAGTAGAGATAAACGGATGTAGATTTGTAAATGTTATATTTAATGAATGTTCTTTTAGAAATATAAGTTTGCTAGACATTATATTTGAAAATTGTGATCTATCTAATATAGATTTTTCTGATGGAAGCATACATAGAGTTGAATTTAAAAATTGCAAATTAACAGGAAGTAATTTTGGTGGATCTAATATGAAAAATGCACTTTTTAAAGAATGTTTATGTAAGTATTCGAATTTTTCATATTCAAAGATGAAATTAATAAATTTTGATGAATGTAATATGGAAAGTGGAATTTTCTTAGAATGTAATTTTAACAAAGTAGCTTTTAATAGTTCTAATTTAATATTCAGTGAGTTTACTAATACCCTTCTAAAAGGAATAGATTTTACTAATAGTGATATATCATCAATTATATTGACGGGAAAAGAGCTAAAAGATGTTATAGTATCACCTCTTCAAGCTTTAGAATTATCTAAAATACTTGGAATTATCATTAAGTAGAACTAAAAAATATGTGTATATTAGAAAGTATTTCTAATATATTTAATATCTATAAGGAGAATTATAATGAGAGAATTTAAAAGTGGAATATACAGACACTTTAAAGGAAGAGAATATGAAGTTATTGATATGGCAATTCATAGTGAGACAAGAGAAAAGTTCGTAGTATATAAAGCGCTATATGGAGATTTTAAAACTTTTATTAGGCCTTATGATATGTTTATGAGCAAAGTTGATAAAGAAAAATATCCAGATATAAAACAAAAATATAGATTTGAATATATACATGATTAAAACAGTGGTTAATTATAGCTATATATTAAATTCATGATATATTGTATAATTAAAGTTAGACAAATTTTGAATTAAATTAACAATATTAATACTACAATAAGATATTTATAAATATTATTTAATTAAGGAGCTGATTTTTTAATGAGCAAAGTTATTGTTATTGGAGCAGGCCCAGCAGGAATGATGGCTGCAATAACAGCTGCAAAAGAACATAAAGTAACGTTATTAGATGGTAATGAAAGATTAGGAAAAAAGCTGTTTATTACTGGTAAGGGTAGATGTAATGTTACAAATGCTAAGGATATTTCTGAATTTTTTGATTACATACCTGGTAACCCGCATTTTTTATATAGTGCATTATATACATTTACTAATGAAGATACTATGAATTTTTTTTCTAATGAAGGAATTAAATTAAAAGTAGAACGTGGAGATAGAGTATTTCCTGAATCTGATAAATCTTCTGATATAATTAGGGGTTTATCAAATGCATTAAGTAGAACAGATGTTAAAATAAAATTAAATTCAAAGGTTACTGATATAAAATATAAGGATAACAACATAACTGGTATTGAAATAAATAATGACGAGATTTTAAAAGCAGATCATTATATTATAGCAACTGGTGGAGCTTCTTATCCTCTTACTGGTTCAAGAGGTGAAGGACAAGAATTTTCTAAAAAATTAGGACATAAAGTAATTCCATTAAAGCCAGCACTTGTACCTATGGTTGTAAAAGATGCAAAAACTAAAGAGCTTATGGGATTATCATTAAAAAATGTAGAAGTTACAATAAAAGAAAATGATAAGAAAGTTGTATATAAAAATTTTGGTGAAATGTTATTTACACATTTTGGTGTATCAGGTCCACTTATTTTAAGTGGAAGTAGATTTATAGAGAATAACAAAAACTATAAATTACATATAGATCTTAAACCATCATTAAACTTAGGTGAATTAGATAAAAGAATACAAAGAGATTTTAATAAATACTTAAATAAAGATTTTAAAAATTCATTAAATGAATTATTACCACAAAAACTAATTCCAATGATAATAGAAATGTCTAATATACCTGAAGAAAAGAAAGTTAATGAAATCACAAAAGAAGAAAGAAGAAATTTAGTTAACCTTCTTAAAGATTTTTCATTCGATCTAAATGGGCTAAGACCACTTGCTGAAGGAATTGTAACAAAAGGCGGAATAGATGTTAAAGAAATTGATCCATCTACTATGAGATCTAAGATTATAGATAATCTTTCTTTTTGTGGTGAAGTTATGGATGTAGATGCTTTTACTGGTGGTTATAATGTACAAATTGCATTTGCAACTGGAGTAATTGCTGGAAGTCATATTGAATAAGAACTAAATATCTTCTTGTTTGAAGTAATAAAAAATTATATAATCTTATTAAAGGTTTTTAAACTAATTTAAGATTTTTAGAAAAGAGGAGTAAGTTTTGAAAATAGCAGTAGCAATAGATGGTCCAGCAGGTGCTGGAAAAAGTACAATAGCAAAATTAGTAGGTAAAGAGTTTAATCTTATGTATATAAATACTGGTGCTATGTATAGAGCTGTAGCATTAAAATGTAAAGAAAATAATATATCTGAAAATAATATAGAAAAGATATGTTCATTAATAGATACTATGGAAATGCATTTTGAAGATGATGATTTAATTTTGAATAATGAAAATATTCAAGATAAAATAACTCTACCAGAAATAAGTAGTATAGTATCATCTTATGCATCTATATCTGAAGTAAGAAGTAAATTGGTTAAACTTCAAAGATACATGTCAAGTAAATTTGATGTTATAATGGACGGAAGGGATATTGGCACAGTTGTACTTAAAGATGCTAATTTTAAATTTTTCTTAACTGCTACACCTGAAGAAAGAGCAAATAGAAGATTTAAAGAACTTAAGAATAGAAATATTGAATGTTCATATGATAATATCTTAAAGGATATTATAGATAGAGATTACAAAGATACTCATAGAGAAATAGACCCATTAAGAAAAGCTGATGATGCTATTGAAATAGACACTACTGGTTTAAATATATCTGAGGTCACAGAAAAAATTAATTCTTATATCAGAAAGTCAATTTAAAATATTTAAAGCTTTAGGAGAATACACTAATGAGAGAAGTAATTTTAGCACAAAATGCTGGCTTTTGTTTTGGAGTAAAAAGAGCAGTTGATGAAGCTATAAAAATACAAAAACAAGAGGGCAGAAGAATATATACTTTAGGTCCATTGATACATAATAATGATGTTGTAAAATTTTTAGAAAAGAATAATATCTATTCTATAAACTTAGAAAATATAGATACTTTAAATAAAGATGATGTTATTGTTATAAGATCTCATGGAGTATCAGAAGAAATACTAAAACTTTTGCAAGAAAATAAGTTAAACGTTAAGGATGCTACTTGTCCGTTTGTAACTAAGATACAAAAAAAGGTAAATAAATATTATAAATTAGGATATAATATAGTAATACTTGGTGACGCTAACCATCCAGAAGTAATAGGAATTAATGGTTGGTGCAATAATAAAGCTATAATTTCTAAAAATGGTAAAATTGAAGGGGATGTACCTGCTAAGGTATGTGTAGTATCACAAACAACAGAAAAAGCAGCTAATTGGGAAACTTTAATCAAAAATATTTCTGCACAGGCTAAAGAAGTTTTAGCGTTTAATACCATATGTGCAGCTACAGATGTGAGACAAAGAAGTACTAATAAATTATCAAAAGAAGTAGAAACTATGGTCGTAATTGGTGGGAAAAATAGCTCTAATACAACTAAGCTATATCAAATTGCTAAACAAAATTGTGATAATACTATACACATAGAAAATGTTAATGAGTTACCTAAAGATTTTATAAATAATAATATAAATAAAGTAGGAATTACAGCTGGTGCGTCTACACCAGATTGGATTATTAAGGAGGTAATTGGAATTATGAGTAATACAGAAAATATTAAAAACGATGATCAATTATCATTAATGAATCAACTTGATAGAAGGTTTGTGATTGGTGATGAGGTAGAAGGAGAAATACTTTTAAAAACAAGAGACACTATTATAGTTTCACTTGTAGGATATAAAATAGATGGGGTTATTCCTTTCAATGAATTAACTTCAAATGAAGATATTGAGAGTATGGTAGAAAGTCTTAATATAGGTGATAGTATAAAATCTAAAGTTATAAAATTACAAAATTCTGATGGATATGTTGTTTTATCAAGACTTGAATATGAAAAAGAAGAGGCCTATAAAGAACTTGATATATTATTTAATGAAAGCAAAACTTTTGAAGTTAAAATTAAAGAGGCTTCAGAAAATGGACTAGTTGCCTATTATAAAGGAATAAGAATATTTATTCCAGCTTCTCAAATAGATGTTAGATTTACTAAAGATAAATCTAAATATATTAATCAAGTATTAGAAGTTAAATTAATTGATTATTCTGCTGAAGAACATAAAAAAGTTATTGCATCTAGAAGAGTTTTATTAGAAGTTCTTAAGGAAACAGAAGAAGAGAAAATTTGGGAGAGTTTAAATGTTGGGGATGTAATTAAAGCTGAAGTTAAGAGATTTACTAATTTTGGTGCATTTTTAGATGTTAATGGAATAGATGGGTTATTACATTTATCTCAAATTTCATGGAATCATGTTAAAAATATAGAAGATATATTGAAAAAAGGTGAAATGCTTGAAGTTAAGATTATAGCTATAGATAAAGAAAATAAGAAATTATCTTTAAGTAGAAAAGAGTTACTTCCAAAACCATGGGAAAATGTAAAAGAAAAGTATCCAGAAGGTTCAATAGTTTTAGGTAAAGTTGTAAGAATAAATGATTTTGGTGCTTTTGTAGAATTAGAACCTGGGGTTGATGGATTAGTTCATATTTCGAAAATTTCATTTAATAGAATATCACATCCATCAGAAGTACTTAGTGTTGGCGAAGAAGTCAAGGCAAAGATATTAGAAGTTGATGAAGAAAATAAAAGAGTAAGCTTAAGCATAAAAGATATTTAACAAAATATGTATAAATAAAAAGAACCCCAATATAATTTATATAGGGGTTCTTTTTACTTTGAAAAAATTAACTTAAAAAAATTAACTTCTGTTAACTAACGGTACTTAATTGACTAAGTATTTTTTTAATACTATACTTTATTTATTAGAAGTGAGGAGTTTTATGTTTATAATAGAAAAGTTATCATTAAAAAATCTAAAATACTTTAAAATACTACAAGAAGAAGCTAATGATAAGTATATTAATAATAAAGATTTTTTTGAATTATATAATGAACAATCATTTATTGCTAAGTATATGAAAAGAAGAGAAATTAGGTTATTTAAATATGACAACAAATATATAGGTTATTTATGGATTCAATATCCAATAACAGAAGTTATAAAAATTTTATCTTTATATGCAAGTGAAGCTTATATTAATCTTATTTCAAAAGAATTAATTAATATGTTTAAAAATAAAACTTTAAATTTTGACGTAGCAGATAGCAACATAACTTATGATATAATGACTAAATTAAAATTTAGTCCAATAAGAGCTACATCTTTAATGAAAATAAGGACATCCAATTGTAAATTTGATTTTAAGAAAAATATAAACTTTAAAATTTTCACTAAAAGAGAAGATGAAGGTTTAAGATGTTTTATTCAGAATTCTGTGTTTAAAGATAATGATAGAATTCCCCTAGTTCCTTACGATATAAAGCTAGAAGAAGAGGAGGATTATTATATAAATGATTTATGCGTTTTTATAATGATTGGAAATGTAACGATAGGCTATGGACAAGTTATTTCAAAAAAAGACCTTTATACAATAGTTAATGTTGGTATACTAGATGAATATAGAAATAAAGGGTATGGCGAAATGCTTATAAAATATTTAATATATTTATGCTACAAAAAACATATTTCACAAGTTACAATAAATGTTGATGTGAATAATTATAAAGCTTTTAATTTGTATAAAAAAATGGGGTTCGAAGAATACGGAAAAATAACAACATGGAGCAATAGGTTATAAATAAAAAATGCAAACAATTTTTAAATTTATGGGGGATGATTTTAGTGGATAACAAATTAATTTGGAAAAACCATGAGAAAATAGTTTATGGAAGAAAAAGTGATTTTAAAAGTCAATTAGATTTTCTTAATACAGTTAAATATGAACATAAGAAAATGACTAGGTATGACTGCTACGTAGATAATATAACATTGAAAGTTTATATTATTACTGAAGAAGGACTAGAAAAAAATACTTTTATTCCAATTTCAAATACAGATATAAATATAGAAACAATGTATTGTGGAAATTTTTATACTATGGAAGGATTAAGTGGTAATTAATTAAGTATTTGATTAAAGAATCATATATTAGATCATGGTCTTTTAATTAATATAATTATTTGTTATAATACAGAGGTATAATTTTTTAAACTTGGAGGAATACTAATGAATTTTAATATAGACGCTTTAAAGACAAATAAAATAGATAAAAAAGAATTCTTCTTTATTGAAACTTGGGGGTGCCAAATGAATGAAGAAGATTCTGAGAAACTTTCAGGAATGCTTAAATCTCAAGGATATGAAGAAACAGAAAATAGAGATGAAGCTTCAATTGTAATTTTCAATACTTGTTGTGTAAGAGAAAATGCAGAAAATAAAGTTTTTGGAAATCTTGGCAGACTAAAAAATCAAAAAGAGAAAAATCCTAATTTAATAATAGCTTTATGTGGTTGTATGATGCAACAAAAGGGGATGGCAGATGAAATTTTAAGTAGATTCCCTTATGTTGATATCATATTTGGAACTCATAATGCATACAAGTTCCCAGAATATTTGCATAGAGTTCAAGTTGAAGGAGTTCAAGTTAAAGAGATTTTTGATAAAGAAACTGAAATTGTAGAAGGTGTTCCAATAGACAGAAAAAGTGACGTAAAAGCTTTTGTTACTATAATGTATGGATGTAATAATTTTTGTACATATTGTGTAGTTCCTTATGTTAGGGGAAGAGAAAGAAGTAGAAAGCCAGAAGACATAGAAAAGGAAATAAAAGAATTAGTGTCTAATGGATATAAAGAAATTACTCTACTTGGACAAAATGTAAACTCTTATGGTAAAGGTCTTGAAGAAGAAATTACTTTCGCACAGCTTTTAAGAAGAATTAATGAAATAGATGGACTTGAGAGATTAAGATTTATGACATCTCACCCTAAAGATTTAACTTTAGATGTAGTTTATGCCATAAGAGATTGTGATAAACTTTGTGAGCAAATACATTTACCTGTACAAAGTGGTAGTAATGAAATATTACAAAAAATGAATAGACATTATAATAAAGAACAGTATTTAGAATTAGCTAAAAAAATAAGAGAAGAAATTCCAGATGTAACATTCTCAACAGATATAATAGTTGGATTTCCTGGAGAAACTGAAGAAGATTTTCAAGAAACACTTAATTTAGTAAAAGAAGTTAAATATGATGCTGCATTTACATTCATATACTCAAGAAGAAATCATACACCAGCGGATAAGATGGAAAATCAAATTCCTGATGATATTAAACATGATAGATTCAATAGACTTGTGGCAACTGTTAATGAAGGTATTGTTGCTGGAAACAAGGCAGCAGAAGGAAAGATATATGAAGTTTTAGTTGAAGGAACTAGTAAGAACAATGAAAACAAATTAACTGGTAGAACAAGAAATGCTAAGCTTGTAAACTTTGATGGTTGTAAAGAAATGATAGGAAAGCTTGTTAATGTGAAAATAATTGAAGCTAAGTCATTTTCTTTAGTAGGAGAAGTTGTAGAGTAGGAAAGTAGAGTTGTTATATAAACTGTATTAGGATTAATAGATAATTATCTTAATGCAGTTTATTATTTGGACTATAATAATTTAAAAAACAATACAAAGTATTTTATATTTTGTAGGACTTTTCTACATGAGATTAAAATATAGAGATATAAAAAATATATTTTGATAGTAATCTTTTTATGAAAGTGCCATTTTTGCGTA
>NZ_JAMQHY010000027.1:0-421 GCF_023845705.1 Clostridium sp. ZBS15 | reverse complement strand
AGAAAAAAAAGAAGAAAAAAAAAAAAAAAAAAAAAAGTGAAGAACGAATATAGAGTTAATAAACAGGATCCACAAAAAGAAAAATGGTGTGATATACGGCGCAAAGGCTGGCATTTGCTTTTGAGGGATTGTTGACAGCTTTAAGTGAAGAAACTTCAAATAAAAAATTAAATAGAAAAAAAAAAAAAAAAATATATAAGAAAAAAAAAAAAAATAATAAAAAAAAAATATTAAAAATAAAAAAAAAAAAAATGAAATATTATTTTTTTTATTATAAAATTTTGAATGAGGGAAGAATTTTTTTTTAAAAATAATTATTTTATGATTGTTTAGTTTTTTTTAAAATTAATTTTTTTTTTTTTTTAATTTAATTTTAAAAAAAAATTTTATTAGATTTCATTTAAAATGAGATATAATTTAA
>NZ_JAMQHY010000247.1:0-439 GCF_023845705.1 Clostridium sp. ZBS15 | reverse complement strand
AAAAAGAAAATAAGAATTTTTGTAAAAAGGTAGATGACTTATGTAAAAGTTATCTACCTTTTTGAAGCATGTTATATTTAAATGTCAATTTTACTTATTTGTTTATATTATTAACCAATTTATTTTTAATCTAAATCCAACATCTTTAATATGAAAAGTACAATAATAGCATATATTTTTACCAGGTGATTATTATATTAAAATTGCTGCAGAGCTAGGTAAATACAAGAGTTATATAGGTTGAGGAATGAGAATAATAATATTTAAAAATCACTAGGTAAAATTTGTATAATGTGTTATTATTACTGTATTAGAGGTATTTTAACATTTTAAGAATGGCTTATTTTCAATGGATTAACATTAACATGAGCTGTATTTAAATGGTAAAGTATTAATGGGATCTACTGGAATGGGAAAAGATTAACATTAACATGAGATG
>NZ_JAMQHY010000246.1:0-384 GCF_023845705.1 Clostridium sp. ZBS15 | reverse complement strand
GCTTCTGCTTCCTCTAAATGTTGTAACTGAATCATATTCATCATCTCTATATAATTTAATTATATTTGATGTGCCAGTTTTATTTAATTTCATATCATTTATATGACTACTTGAGGCATATGCTTTTGTAATAAATAAATTAGTATATTTTGTTGGTTGTATTGTTGAAAATGCACTAATTGTAAGTGCTATTGCAATAATTCTTTTTAATTTTTTATTCATAATTCTTCCTCCTATTACATACATACTATTATTTTACCATTTTATGATATAAAATGCATTACCTATAACCTTAATTTTTTGTTATGTTTTTTAAGAATGCGTTGATATATGCATACATGAAGCGAACTGAGCAATTAAATTAAGGAATACTAAAAATGAGTA
>NZ_JAMQHY010000245.1:0-337 GCF_023845705.1 Clostridium sp. ZBS15 | reverse complement strand
AAGCATCATGGGATCCATATGGAGCCACAAAGGGAATTAAAATAGCTATAATCAATGATGATAAAGGAACTGTATTTAAAGAGAAAGATATAAATTTGGGTGAAGAATTAATAGAAAAGTTAGAAGAAAATGATAAAATGGGTTGGTCATTCGTTGATAAAGAAACTGGAAAAAAAGGATTGTTAGAAGAAAAATACTATGCAACTATTGAAATACCAGAAAACTTTTCAAAAGATCTTACCACATTAGTTGAAAAAGATGTTGAAAAGCCTAAACTAATATATACGGTAAATGAAAAGAAAAATACAATAGCGCCTAAAATGACTGATGCAGGAGT
>NZ_JAMQHY010000244.1:0-243 GCF_023845705.1 Clostridium sp. ZBS15 | reverse complement strand
AAATATAAAAAAAAATTTAAAAATTAAAAAAATATATAAATAAATTAAAATTTAATATAAATTTACTTAAAAAAAAAAAAAAAAAAAAATAAATATTAAAATATTGAAAAAAATGAAAAATAATATATAAAAAATTTTTTTATTAAGAAAGTATAATATTTATCTAATATTTTTTTTTATCAAAAAAATAAAAAAAAAATAAAAAAAAAATGTTGTGTAAAAGTAGAAAAAAAAAAAAAAAAA
>NZ_JAMQHY010000243.1:0-254 GCF_023845705.1 Clostridium sp. ZBS15 | reverse complement strand
AAAAGAAAAAAGAAAGAAAAAAAAAAAAAAAAAAAAATGAAACAGAAGAAAAAAAAAAAAGAAAAGAAAAAAAGAAAAAAGATAGTAAGAAATAAAAAAAAAAAAGAAAAAAAAATATAAAAAAAAAAAAAAAAAAAAAAAAAAAAAAAAAAAAAAAAAAAAAAAAAAAAAAAAAAAAAAAAAAAAAAAAAAAAAAAAAAAAAAAAAAAAAAAAAAGAAAAAGAAAAAGAAAAAGAAAAAAAAAAGAAAGAAAA
>NZ_JAMQHY010000025.1:0-14764 GCF_023845705.1 Clostridium sp. ZBS15 | reverse complement strand
GCTGTTAATGTTGTCTTACCGTGGTCTACGTGACCGATTGTTCCAATATTTACGTGTGGTTTACTTCTCTCAAATTTTTCTTTTGACATTGTAAAATTCCTCCCTTATTATGAAATGATTTAAAATCTTATATTAGATTTCAAAATATAATCTATATTATTTAGATTTGTTTCCAGCAACTTGTTCTTGAATACTCTTTGGAACTTCTTCGTAGTGATCGAATACCATTGAGTAAACCCCTCTACCTTGAGTTCTTGATCTTAAAGATGTAGCATATCCGAACATTTCTGATAATGGTACGAACGCTCTAATAACTTGAGCACCATTAACAGCTTCCATTCCTTCCATTCTACCTCTTCTTGAATTAACGTCTCCAATAACATCTCCCATGTATTCTTCAGGAACTGTTATTTCAACTTTCATCATTGGTTCAAGAAGTACTGGATCTGCTTTAGACATAGCATTTTTAAATGCCATAGATCCTGCAATCTTAAATGCCATTTCTGATGAGTCAACTTCATGGTATGAACCGTGTACTAATCTAACTTTAAAGTTAATAACATTGTATCCAGCAATTATACCATTTAAAGATGCTTCTTGAATACCATTGTCAACAGCTGGAATATATTCTCTAGGAATAGCTCCTCCAACAATTGCATTTTCAAATACGTATTCTCCTTCAGTTGGTTCCATTTCAATTACAGCATGACCGTATTGACCTTTACCACCTGATTGTTTAGCATATTTAGCTTCTGCTTTAACAGCTTTTCTAATTGTTTCTTTATAAGCAACTTGTGGAGCTCCAACGTTACATTCAACTTTAAATTCTCTCTTAAGTCTATCAACGATGATATCTAAGTGTAATTCACCCATACCAGCGATAATTGTTTGACCTGTTTCTTCATTAGTCCAAGTCTTGAAAGTTGGATCTTCTTCAGCTAATTTAGCTAAAGCCATTCCCATTTTTTCTTGAGCTGCCTTAGTTTTTGGTTCGATAGCTACAGAAATAACTGGTTCTGGGAATTCCATTGATTCAAGGATTATAGGTTCTTTTTCTGAACATAAAGTGTCACCAGTACTTGTGTTCTTTAGTCCGATTACTGCTCCTAATTCCCCTGCTTCTAATGATTCAACTTCTTGTCTTGAGTTAGAGTGCATCTTAACAAGTCTACCAATTCTTTCTTTCTTACCCTTAGTTGAGTTAAGAACGTATGAACCACTTTCCATTATACCAGAATAAATTCTTGTATATGCTAACTTTCCTACGAATGGATCTGTAGCGATTTTGAATGCTAGCGCTGATAATGGTTCTCCATCAGAAGCACTTCTTTCAGCCTCTTCTCCCTCTAAGTTAGTACCTTTTACAGCTGGAATATCTAATGGTGATGGTAAGTAATCAACAACACCATCTATCATTTGTTGAACACCTTTATTCTTATATGAAGAACCACATATACAAGGGTAAATTTCATTAGCTATAGTAGCTTTTCTTAAGCCAGCTTTTAATTCTTCCTCAGTGATTTCTTCTCCATCTAAGTATTTCATCATTAATTCTTCATCAGCTTCAGCAATTGCTTCGATCATTGCTGCTCTATATTCTTCAGCTTTTTCAGCATATTCAGCTGGTATAGCTTCTTCTCTCATATCTTTTCCAAGATCATCGTGGAATATGATAGCAACGTTTCTTATAAGATCAATCATACCTTGGAAGTTTTCTTCGTTCCCTATTGGAATTTGTATTGGAACTGCATTTCCTTTTAATCTATCTCTTACAGTACTTATACATCTAAAGAAATCTGCACCTGTTGCATCCATCTTATTAACATAAATCATTCTTGGAACACCATATTTATCCGCCTGTCTCCAAACAGTTTCAGTTTGAGGTTCAACCCCACTCTTTGCGTCTAAAACTGTAACAGCACCATCAAGTACTCTTAACGATCTTTCAACTTCTACTGTGAAGTCTACGTGTCCAGGAGTATCAATTATATTAAGTTCATGTTCTTTCCACGCACATGTTGTAGCTGCAGAAGTAATTGTTATACCTCTTTCTTGTTCTTGAACCATCCAGTCCATTGTAGAAGCTCCATCATGAGTTTCACCTATTTTGTGATTTATTCCTGTATAAAATAATATACGCTCAGTTGTTGTTGTTTTACCCGCATCAATATGAGCCATTATACCGAAATTACGAAATTTATCTAAAGGATATTTTCTAGCCATTAATTGTCCTCCTCTCAAATAGTAAGTTTAAATTTGACAAAACTGTCTTGGCGTAAGCCAAAACAGTTTATATATATATTAGTATCTGTAATGAGCAAATGCTTTATTAGCTTCTGCCATTTTATGAGTATCTTCTCTCTTTTTAACAGCTGCTCCAGTATTATTAGATGCATCTAATAATTCTCCTGCAACTCTTTCGCACATTAACTTTTCGCCTCTTTTTCTAGCGGCTATTAACATCCATCTTATTCCTAAAGTCTGTCTTCTTTCTGTTCTAACTTCCATAGGAACTTGGTATGTTGCACCACCTATTCTTCTGGCTTTAACTTCTAGTAATGGCATTACATTGTTCATAGCTTCTTCAAAAACTTCTAAAGCTTCCTTACCACTTCTTTGAGCGATTAATTCAAATGCTTCGTAACAGATTTTTTGAGCTACACCTTTTTTACCATCTTCCATTATGCTGTTTATGAATTTTGTAACAACTTTTGAATTGTATACTGGATCTGGTAATACATCTCTTTTTGCTATATGTCCTTTTCTTGGCACTTTTCTTCCCTCCTTAACAATTTAAATTTAAGTTCATCGGTACTCGGTATTTTTTTATACCGTAAAGTGTTCTCCTCATACATCTATATAAACTAAAATTACAAATCTATGTAAATGCGAAGATTAGCACTAAACTAAGTTAACCTTATTTTTGCTTAGGTTTCTTAGCACCGTATTTTGATCTTCCTTGCATTCTGTTAGCTACGCCTGCGCAGTCTAACGCACCTCTTACAATATGGTATCTTACACCAGGAAGGTCCTTAACTCTACCACCTCTTATAAGAACAACACTATGTTCTTGTAAGTTATGGCCTACACCACCAATGTATGCAGTTACTTCAAATCCGTTTGTAAGTCTTACTCTTGCAATTTTTCTTAACGCTGAGTTAGGCTTCTTTGGAGTTGTAGTTTTTACTACAGTACATACTCCTCTTTTTTGAGGGCATTCTTTAAGTGCTGGTGCAGTTGATTTTACTGCTGTTGACTTTCTGCCTTTTCTTACTAATTGGCTAATAGTTGGCATTTTTTCACCTCCCGAAATTTATTTATCTATATTAAATTAAGATAAACACTAAATTATATAAATGTAATTAGCTTTAATTAAAGCTAATCATTTACTTAATAATTAATATATCACTATAACATTCATTATAGCTTATACTTAAATACAAGTTTTACATAAATATACATTTTGATAAAAACTCATGAAGACAAACTAAATTTGCCTTCATGATGTATTATTCACAAATATGTTTGTGTGGCTTTTAACAGCCACACAAACTGTATTTTATCATTTTAATATACGCATGTCAATAAAATTAATTATTCAACTATTTCTATCTCATTTTCTTCTATTTTTTCATTTTTTGTGTTTAAATTTAACCCTCTGTATCTCATCATACCTGTTCCAGCTGGTATCAATTTACCTATGATTACATTTTCCTTTAATCCTATTAATGGATCAACTTTTCCTTTTATAGCTGCTTCTGTAAGAACTCTAGTAGTTTCTTGGAATGAAGCTGCTGATAAGAAACTATCTGTAGCTAATGCTGCTTTAGTAATACCTAGTAAAGATTGTTCGCCTTTAGCCTCTTCTCCACCAAATTCTCTAACTTTAGCATTTGCTTCTTGGAAATCAAAAATATCTATCATTGTTCCAGGTAATAACTCAGTATCACCAGATTCAAGAACTTTTACTTTTCTAGTCATTTGTTTTACAACTACTTCAAGGTGCTTATCATTAATATCAACCCCTTGTAGTCTATATACTTTTTGAACTTCTGAAAGTAAATATCTTCTAGCTCCATCTACACCTTTAATGTTCATAATATCATGAGGATTTACTGATCCTTCTGTTATCTCATCTCCAGCTTCAATATAATCTCCATCAGATACTTTTAATCTTGATCCAAATGGGATATCATAGCTACGTTCTTCTCCATCTGCATCCATAACAAATACAGCTCTCTTTTTCTTAGTTTCTTCAATTCTTACATTACCATTTATTTCACTTACTATAGCAAGCCCCTTTGGTTTTCTAGCTTCAAATAATTCTTCAACTCTAGGTAAACCTTGAGTAATATCTGATCCTGCAACTCCACCTGTATGGAATGTTCTCATTGTAAGCTGTGTTCCTGGTTCTCCAATTGATTGAGCTGCTATTATACCAACAGCTTCTCCTATATCAATCTTCTTAGCTGTAGCCATATTCATTCCATAACACTTGGCACATACACCAACTTTACAATCACACGTGAATGCAGATCTTATCTTAACTTTTTTGATTCCAGCATAAACAACTTTATCAGCTATTACTGGATTCATATATTCATTTTTAGCTACTATTACGTCTCCACTATTAGGATCAACTATATCTTCTGCAGTATATCTACCAATTAATCTTTCTTTTAATTCTTCGATTACTTCAGAACCTTCTTTTATTTCAGATACGTATATTCCGTCATCTGTTCCACAGTCTTCTTCCCTTACAATTACATCTTGACAAACATCAACAAGTCTTCTTGTTAAATAACCTGAATCCGCTGTTTTTAACGCTGTATCAGCATTACCTTTTCTAGCTCCATGAGTAGATATAAAGTATTCTAATACATCAAGACCTTCTCTAAATGATGCTCTGATTGGTAATTCAAGGATTTTTCCTGATGGACTTGCCATAAGTCCTCTCATACCAGCTAATTGCTTGATTTGAGATTTAGATCCTCTGGCTCCTGAATCTGCCATCATGTAGATTGGATTAAATTTATCCAAACTATCCATTAATGCATCGGCAACTTCTTCTGTTGTCTTAGTCCATTTTTCTATAACTCTTTCATATCTTTCATCTTCAGATATAAATCCTCTTTTATACATTTTTTCGATTTTATCTATTGTTTCATCTGCTTCATGTAGTAAATCGTATTTAACTGGAGGTACTATCATATCTGATGCTGCAACTGTTACCGCACCAATTGATGAATAATGATATCCTAATGCTTTAATATTATCAAGCATTATTGATGTTTTCGTAGGACCATGTAGCATATAACTTTGATCTATTACTTTTCCTAATGATTTCTTAGTTACTAGGAAATCTATTTCTAAATCAAATTTTTCTTTTTCATTTTCTCTATTAACAAATCCTAAATCTTGAGGAATTGATTCATTAAATATAAGTTTTCCTACTGTAGTTTTTATTATTCCTGATTTTACTACTCCATCTATTTCTTTGTATACTCTAACATTGATTTGCGCATGAATATCTATATATTTAGATTCATAAGCCATAACAGCCTCATCTTTATTAGAGAAAGTCATGCCTTCTCCCTTAGCGCCAGTTCTATCCATGGTTAAGTAGTAAGAACCAAGAACCATATCTTGTGTTGGTACACAAACTGGTTTACCATCAGATGGTTTTAAAATATTTCCTGCTGCTAACATTAAGAATCTTGCTTCTGCTTGAGCTTCTACTGATAGCGGTACATGGACAGCCATTTGGTCTCCATCAAAGTCAGCATTATACGCTGTACATGCTAATGGATGTAATTTAATTGCTCTTCCTTCTACTAATACAGGTTGGAACGCTTGAATTCCTAATCTATGTAGTGTAGGAGCACGATTAAGTAATACTGGATGATCAGTAATAACTTCTTCTAACACATCCCATACTTGTGGTAAAACTCTTTCTACCATCCTCTTAGCACTCTTTATATTATGTGCAATTCCATCTTGAACTAATTTCTTCATAACAAATGGTTTAAATAACTCTAAAGCCATTTCTTTTGGAAGTCCACATTGATACATTTTTAATTCTGGTCCAACAACGATAACTGATCTACCAGAATAGTCAACTCTCTTACCAAGTAAGTTTTGTCTAAATCTACCTTGTTTACCCTTTAACATATCTGAAAGAGATTTTAAAGGTCTATTTCCTGGACCCGTTACCGGTCTACCTCTTCTACCATTATCAATAAGAGCATCTACTGCTTCTTGAAGCATTCTTTTTTCATTTCTTACAATGATATCTGGTGCTCCTAAATCTAATAATTTCTTTAATCTATTGTTTCTGTTAATAACTCTTCTATATAAATCATTTAAATCAGATGTTGCAAATCTTCCTCCATCTAATTGAACCATAGGTCTTAAATCTGGTGGAATTACAGGAATTACATTTATAATCATCCATTTAGGATCATTTCCTGACTTAGCAAAAGATTCTACAACTTCTAATCTTCTTATAATTCTTACTCTTTTTTGACCTGTGCTTTGCTTTAAGTCTTCTTTAAGTTCTTTAGCACCAGCTACTAAGTCTATTTCTCCAAGTAATTCTTGAATTGCTTCAGCACCCATTCCGGCAACAAAGCTATCATCACCATATTTATCTATTGCTTCTCTATATTCTTTTTCATTAAGCAATTGTTTCTTTAATAATGGTGTTTCTTTTGGATCTATTACTATATAAGATGCAAAATATAAAACTTTTTCTAAAGCTCTTGGTGACATATCCATTAATAATCCCATTCTTGATGGAATTCCCTTAAAGTACCAAATGTGAGAAACTGGAGCAGCCAGTTCAATGTGCCCCATTCTTTCTCTTCTTACTTTAGCCTTTGTAACTTCAACTCCACATCTGTCACAAACGATACCTTTATATCTTACTCTCTTATATTTTCCACAATGACATTCCCAGTCTTTCATAGGTCCAAATATTCTTTCACAGAAAAGACCATCTTTTTCTGGCTTTAATGTTCTGTAATTAATAGTTTCAGGTTTTTTTACTTCTCCTCTTGACCACTCTCTTATTTGTTCTGGAGATGCTAAACCAATTTGTATGGCATCAAAATTATTTAACTCAAACAAGGGTAAATCCTCCCTTCAAAATTAATGTTCATCATTAAAATCATCTAATTCTAGATCAGTTTCAAGTGTTTCTATTTCAAAATTTTCATCATATTCAATTTCATCAAGATCTTCTCTATATCCGTCTTCAACTTCTTCAGTGTTGCTCTCTACTACTGGAGTGCTTTCTTCTGAACCTTCTATATTAACTTCTAAATCTGCCATTTCTTCATCAGCATATTCTTTTAAGCTAACTTCTTGATGATTTTCATTTAAAACTTTAACATCTAAGCATAATGCTTGAAGTTCTTTTATAAGTACTTTAAATGACTCTGGCACTCCTGGTTCAGGTATATTTTCACCCTTAACAATAGCTTCATATGTTTTTACTCTACCTACAACATCATCTGATTTAACAGTTAATATTTCTTGTAATGTATGAGCTGCTCCATAGGCTTCAAGAGCCCAAACTTCCATTTCTCCAAATCTTTGACCACCGAATTGAGCTTTACCCCCTAGTGGTTGTTGTGTAACTAAAGAATATGGACCTGTTGATCTAGCATGAATCTTATCATCAACTAGATGGGCAAGTTTTAAGATATACATTATACCTACTGTTACTAGGTTATCAAATGGTTCCCCTGTTCTACCATCATATAGTACAGTTTTTCCATTTGCATTATATCCTGCTTTTACTAAGCATTCTTCAATTTCACTTTCAGTAGCTCCATCAAATACAGGTGTTGCTATATGCCAACCTAATTTGCTAGCAGCCCAACCTAAATGCACTTCAAGTACTTGACCGATGTTCATACGTGAAGGTACGCCTAGCGGATTTAAGCATATTTGTAATGGTCTACCGTCTGGTAAGAATGGCATATCTTCTTCAGGTAATATTCTTGAAATAACCCCTTTATTACCATGACGTCCAGCCATCTTATCTCCTACTGATATTTTTCTCTTTTGAACTATATAGCATCTTACAAGTTCATTTACTCCTGGATTTAATTCATCTCCATTTTCTCTTGTAAATACTTTAATATCAACGATTATTCCAGCTTCTCCATGAGGAACTCTTAAAGAAGTATCTCTAACTTCTCTTGCTTTTTCTCCAAATATTGCTCTTAATAATCTTTCTTCTGCTGTAAGTTCAGTTTCTCCCTTAGGTGTAACTTTACCAACTAAGATATCTCCTGATCTTACTTCAGCACCGATTCTGATAATACCTCTATCATCTATATCTTTAAGTGCATCTTCGCTTACATTAGGTATATCTCTAGTTATTTCTTCTGGTCCTAGTTTAGTGTCTCTTGCTTCACATTCATATTCTTCAATATGCATAGATGTGAATACATCTTCTCTTACTAGTTCTTCTGAAATAAGCATAGCATCTTCGTAATTATAACCTTCCCAAGTTATAAATCCCATTCTTATGTTCTTACCTAATGCTATTTCTCCTAAATCAGTTGAAGGACCATCTGCAAGAACTTGGTTCTTAAATACTATTTCACCTTTAGTTACTATAGGTCTTTGATTTATACAACTACTTTGGTTACTTCTCTTAAACTTAAGTAATCTATAGTTATCAGTTCCTCCATCTGAGTCTCTCTTCACTCTAATTTCATTAGCAGATACAAATGTAACAATACCGGCATTTTTAGCCTTTGGAAGAACTCCAGAATCTACCGCTGCTTTAAATTCTATTCCAGTACCAACGATTGGTGCTTGAGGTTTTAATAATGGAACCGCTTGACGTTGCATGTTAGATCCCATAAGTGCTCTTGATGCGTCATCATTTTCAAGGAAAGGTATCATAGCTGTTGCCACTGATACAATTTGTCTTGCAGATACGTCCATTAAGTCAACATCTGTTGCTGGAACTACTAATACATCTTCTAAGTATCTAACAGTTACTTTTTTGTCTACAAAATAACCATTTTCATCTAATGGCTCTTTTGCTTGAGCAATTAAGCATTGATCTTCTTCGTCAGCTGTAAAATATCTTATTTCATCAGTTGCTCTAGCATTTTCTTTATCTATAATTCTATATGGTGTTTCTATAAATCCATATTCATTAACTCTAGCAAAAGTAGCTAATGAGTTTATAAGTCCTATATTTGGACCTTCTGGTGTTTCTATTGGACACATTCTACCATAATGAGAATGATGAACGTCTCTAACTTCGAAACCAGCTCTTTCTCTTGAAAGACCTCCTGGTCCTAAAGCTGATAATCTTCTCTTATGTGTTAATTCTGATAATGGATTTGTTTGATCCATGAATTGAGATAATTGTGAACTACCAAAGAATTCTTTAATAGCTGCTGCTACTGGTCTTATATTAATTAACATTTGAGGAGTTATTGATTCTTGGTCCTGAATAGTCATTCTTTCTTTAACTACTCTTTCCATTCTAGATAAACCAATTCTAAATTGATTTTGTAATAATTCTCCTACTGATCTTAATCTTCTATTTCCCAAATGATCTATATCGTCAACATAACCTATTCCATAAGGCAATCCTAGTTCATAACTAATAGTTGCAAATATATCATCTTTTATGATATGTTTTGGAATAAGTCTACTTAAATTTTTCTTAATTTCTTCTTTTATAGTTGCTTCATCAGAATAATTATCTAATATTTCTCTTAAAGTTGGATAATGTACCAATTCCTTTATTTGTAAATCACTTACGTCAAAAGGTACTTGTTTCGTTATATCTACAAAATTATTGCTAATAACTCTAACAAGTTTATCATCAACTAATATGTCTACTGATTTTATTCCTGCATTTTGAATGTCTTCTGATAATAATCTACTGATTTTTTGGCCTTTTTCAACCATAATTTCTCCAGTAGATGGATTAATTACATCCATTGCTGCTATTTGATTAGCAATTCTTAAATTTAATGCAAGCTTTTTATTGAACTTATATCTTCCAACTCTAGATAAATCATATCTTTTAGCATCAAAAAATAATGAGTCTATTAATGATATTGCACTATCTACCGTTGGTGGCTCACCTGGTCTTAATCTTTTATATATTTCAAGTAATCCTTCTTCTCTAGTCTTAGTATTATCTTTTTCAATACTTGCTCTGAATCTTTCATCTTCACCAAAGAAGTCTAATAATTCTTGATCGCTTCCAAATCCCATAGCTCTTGCTAAAATTGTTATTGGAAGTTTTCTTGTTTTATCAATTCTTACATAAATAATATCATTAGAGTCTGTTTCATACTCTAACCAAGCACCTCTGTTTGGAATTACTGTAGCTGAATATAATTTCTTACCAGTTTTATCAATTGAATAATTGTAATATACCCCTGGTGATCTAACTAATTGGCTTACAATAACTCTTTCTGCACCATTAATTATAAAAGTACCTTGTTCAGTCATTAATGGGAAGTCTCCCATAAACACTTCTTGTTCTTTAATTTCACCAGTTTCATTGTTTTGTAATCTTACTGAAACTTTTAACGGTGCTGCATAAGTTGCATCTCTTTCTTTACACTCTTCAACAGAATACTTAATATTATCCATATCAAGCTTATAATCTACAAATTCTAGCACTAAATTTCCTGTAAAATTTGTAATAGGATTGATATCGCCAAAAACTTCGTGCAGTCCTTCTCTTAAAAACCACTGATATGAATCTAATTGCACTTCAATTAGATTTGGCATTTCTGTAACGTCTTTGACTTTACCAAAACTCATTCTCGTTCTTTTTCCAACTTGGACAGGATGTACCATCAACTTTCACCCCTTGTATAAAGTAAAATAACCAAAAAACATACTTCCTCTAAGGACTTATGCTTTCGGATAGCGTCTTCTTTCAGTATAACCATTTTTGATCAGATTATACTTATTTTTCCCACATATATACACTTACCCACTATCATGGTTAAGTACATTATATGATACTATCATATAAAAATTTCATTGTCAATATATTAATGACGTAATTTTTTTAGGAAAAATTTAGATATATTAACACTTCAATAGCTATAAAGCTATATAAAATATTTACTATATAAATCAACATTTTATATAGCTTTATAAAATGAGTTTAAAAAAGGTGCTATATAAGCACCTTTTTTATATATAAGAAATTAAATTATTTAACTTCTACTTCTGCTCCAACTTCAGCTAATTTAGCTTTCATGTCTTCTGCTTCTTCTTTAGATACAGCTTCTTTTAATGTCTTAGGAGCTCCATCAACTATTTCTTTAGCTTCTTTTAATCCTAATCCAGTGATTTCTCTAACTGCTTTTATAACTTTGATTTTGTTTGCACCAGCACTAGCTAGTATTACATCAAATTCAGTTTTTTCTTCTGCAGCACCACCTGCTACAGCTCCTGCTACAGCAACCGGAGCAGCTGCGCTTACTCCAAATTCTTCTTCGCAAGCTTTTACTAATTCATTTAATTCTAAAACGCTCATTTCTTTTATAGCTTGAATGATATCTTCTCTTGTCATTTTAAATAGCACCTCCGAAATTTTTTCATAAAATTTATAATTGTTTTTTATTCAGCATTATTCAGCTGATTCTGATTCCTTACTATCTTTAATTGCACTTAATAAGTATGCAAAGTTTGATAGTGGAGACTTGATACTTCCAAGAAGTTTTGCAATAAGAACTTCTTTTGAAGGAATTGTAGCAAGTTGTTTGATTTTATCTGCATCGTAGATTTCTCCTTCTACAACACCAGCTTTTAATTCTAACTTCTTATGATCTTTTGCAAAATCATTTAGGACTCTAGCTCCTACAGTAACATCTTCATATCCAAATGCAATAGCTACTGGTCCTTCTAAGTATTCAACAGCACCGTCTAAACCTAATTCTTTAGCTGCTATACTTACTAAAGTATTTTTATATACTTTGTATTCTACGCCAGCTTCTCTTAAATTTTTTCTAAGAGCTGTATCTTCTTCAACTGTTAAGCCTTGATACTTAGCGAACACAACTGCTTTTGCTTTTTCTAACTTTTCTTTAATTTCAGCAACTTTTGCTTCTTTAAGTTGTCTGTTCTTGTTCATGCTATGATCCACCTCCTCACAGTTTTAAACTGCTTAATTCTATTAAAAAAGATCTTCCCATAGACAGAGAAGATCTATAATAAACTTACTTATTATATACCTCGGTAGGTAGTTTAAACTTTATGCTCTCGCACCTACTGTCTATGGAAAATATATTTTTAACTTTCACAACGAATTAAAATATATCACATTTAATTCATTATGTCAATATTAATCTAAAGCTTTTGTTGGATTAATTTTTGCTCCTGGTCCCATTGTGCTAGAAACAGTAATTGATTTTAAATATTGTCCCTTAGCAGCTGCTGGTTTAGCTTTAACTAAAGCTTCCATTAATGTTGTAAAGTTTTCTTTTAACTTTTCAGTTCCAAAAGATTTCTTTCCAATTGGGCAATGAACTATAGAAGTTTTATCAACTCTATATTCTACTTTACCAGCTTTAATTTCAGCAATTGCTTTAGCAACGTCAAATGTTACTGTACCTGATTTTGGATTAGGCATTAATCCCTTAGGTCCTAATACTCTACCAATTCTACCAACTACACCCATCATATCTGGAGTTGCAACAACTACATCATAATCAAACCAGTTTTCTGATTGGATCTTTTGAACTAAATCTTCAGCTCCAACGAAATCTGCTCCAGCTTCTTGAGCTTCAGTAGCCTTATCTCCCTTAGCAAAAACAAGAACTCTAACTGTTTTACCAGTTCCATTAGGTAATACAACTGCTCCTCTAACTTGTTGATCTGCATGTCTTGGATCTACTCCAAGTCTTACATGTAGTTCAATTGTTTCATCAAAGTTTGCTTTTGCAGTTTTTACAGTTAAATCTAATGCTTCAGTTGAGCTGTATAAAGCACTTTTATCTATTAACTTTGAACTTTCAATATATTTCTTTCCCATTATAAGCCTCCTCTGTGGTATTAGCGGTTTTTACCTCCCACTTATTTTTACGAATTACTCTTGAATTGTTACTCCCATACTTCTTGCTGTACCTTCGATCATTTTCATAGCTGTTTCGATGCTAGCAGCATTTAAGTCTGGCATTTTAGTTTCAGCAATCTTTTTAACTTGTTCTTTAGTTAAACTTCCTACTTTTGTTCTGTTAGGTACTCCTGATCCACTTTCTAATCCTAATTCTTTCTTGATTAGAACAGCAGCTGGAGGAGTCTTTAATATGAAACTAAAAGATCTATCTTGGTAAACAGTTATAACTACTGGTATTATTAACCCAGCTTGATTTGCTGTTTTTGCGTTAAACTCCTTACAGAATCCCATTATGTTTACACCATGTTGACCTAAAGCTGGACCAACAGGTGGTGCTGGTGTTGCCTTACCTGCTTGAAGTTGAAGTTTAATCATTCCAGTTACTTTTTTAGCCATTTTCGTTATTCCTCCTACACTGTGGTATATACGGACTTTTTTGTCCTCCCACTTATTTAAAATTAGCTTATATTTAAATTAAACTAATTTTTCAACTTGATTAAAGTCTAGTTCAGCAAGTGTTTCCCTGCCAAACATATCTACTAAAGCCTTTATCTTTTTCTTTTCTAAAACTATCTCTTGTATTTTTGCTACTGAATCCATTAAAGGTCCTGAGATAATTCTTATACTTTCCCCTACTTCCAAGTCAATATCAACAGGCATTTCTAAAACTCCCATTGTTTCCACTTCTTCGTCAGAAAGAGGAACAGGCTTTGATCCTGGTCCTACAAATCCTGTGACTCCTCTTGTGTTTCTTACAACATACCAAGATTCATCAGTCATCAGCATTTTTATCAATACATAACCAGGAAATTTCTTTTTTAATGAGACTTTTTGTTTGCCATCTTTTTCTTCAATCACTTCTTCCATAGGCACTTGCATGTCATAAATTAGTGATTCAAGACTTCTGTTTTCAATTGCTTTTTCTAGGTTTGCTTTAACCTTATTTTCGTATCCTGAGTATGTATGCACTACATACCATCTTGCTATATCACTCATACTTGTATAGGTGAATAAAAGATCACCCAAACCTCCCTTTACTTAAAATTAAAAATCATTTCAAAGAGGTTCTTGAAAATAAAATCTAATCCACCAACTAATATTATATATATTATGGCGAATACACCTACTGCAACAAATGCTTTTTTTGTCTCATCCTTTGAAGGCCAAGTTATTATTTTAAGTTCGGCCTTAACCTCTCTAAAAAAACTAAGTAAGCCGCCATTTTTAGGAGCATCTTTAGTTTTTGCAATATCTTTTACTGACATAACTTCACTTCCTTAAACGTAATTAAGTATATGTCACACTTTATTACTTCTATTTTGTTTCTCTATGAAGTGTGTGCTTTTTGCAAAATCTGCAATATTTGTTCATTTCTAATCTATCTGGGTTGTTCTTTTTGTTTTTCATAGAATCGTAATTTCTTTGTTTACACTCTGTGCATGCTAAAGTTATTTTAGTTCTCATAACTGCACCTCCAATTTTTATATATAATAGTTCAAAAGATTAAATCTCTTATTTAAGCGTTACTTTTTACACAATATCATACAATATGTAAAATGTCAACTTCCTTTGAAAGGACCAGGTTCAGCACCCAGTCCATTTTATTCCTTTTTAATATATTATTAAAATTAAGCGTTA
>NZ_JAMQHY010000242.1:0-263 GCF_023845705.1 Clostridium sp. ZBS15 | reverse complement strand
GCCGTTCCATTCCTCTCAAAGTTGTAACTCCCTGTTTTTGTGTATGTGTAAATCTCGTCATCTAATGCGTATGTGTAAGGGTCAGGTGCCGTCATTGTCACTTCAAAGCGTCCTTGCTTTGCTATCTGCTCTACCAGTATCCCTTTTGTCACCCTCGCTAAATAAAACTTATTTGGTTCTGTATCAAGAATAAGCCTTTTAAGGCCTTTTGCTGGGTCTGACCATGCTGCTATTTCTCGGCTTTTCCTCTTTAAATCCTGCTC
>NZ_JAMQHY010000241.1:0-215 GCF_023845705.1 Clostridium sp. ZBS15 | reverse complement strand
GCGGTCCCGGCGGCCATGAGGGTGTCGAAGGATACTAAACGCTCGGGCTTAGCGGGGCGACCAACAAGACCGGAGCTGACGCCACGGGTCCTTACCGCGTGAGCGTCTACTGCTTCGACGGCGACACGCTGCTGTCGCAGTTCCGTGGTTTGCAGAACAAGACGGCGACATCGCTGCAGATGGCGTAGTGACGTTCACAGACGGCGGCTCCTGCC
>NZ_JAMQHY010000240.1:0-217 GCF_023845705.1 Clostridium sp. ZBS15 | reverse complement strand
AGTTATTAAAGAGTTCCTAATTTGCTGGCCACGCAACTTTTGTGTAGCTATATTTTTGGAATTGCTTATTGTGCAACCTATTGCAAGAAATGTGATGAGAACAATGCATGAAATTCAAGAAAAAAATCAAAATATATTATAAAGTTTTTTAGACAGTTTAAATTTATAATGAAAAAGGTATTGCAATAAATTAATTAGTATGCTATGATAAATAAAT
>NZ_JAMQHY010000238.1:0-300 GCF_023845705.1 Clostridium sp. ZBS15 | reverse complement strand
CTCTTAGAAGACTGTGTGAATACTACATATGGTTTATAGATGAATTCAATCATCAAACACTTATGTGATATTTCTACAGACCCTTCCAAGTCATCTCAGTCAATATCAAATCTCACTCATTTCCCAAAACATCAATAAATTACTACTGTAGTAGTGATCTTGAAGATCACGGGCTTGAAACATAAAGTTTCATGAAAGGAATACTTTTCAATAGATTTAAACTTTGCACTCTTGGGAAATAGAAGACGTTAATGGTGACTTTAAGATTTCAAAATTTTAAGATTTGTGATTGTATTGTTT
>NZ_JAMQHY010000237.1:0-227 GCF_023845705.1 Clostridium sp. ZBS15 | reverse complement strand
ATTAATTGTTTATTTTGTTTTTCAATTATAGCATTTTTTCTTTCTATAGTTTTTTGTGCTATCAATACCGCTTTTGCTAATATATCTTCTTCACTATCTTGTTCATTAGTTGGAATATATCCACCAGTTTGTCTTATTTGTTTTAGTACCTTTTTAACTTCTTTTTTGAATTTCTTAGCAATTGGTTTTCTTGATTGAAATAAGACCTCATATAGTCCATCCTCTGT
>NZ_JAMQHY010000236.1:0-260 GCF_023845705.1 Clostridium sp. ZBS15 | reverse complement strand
AGAGTAATAAAGATATTTGACCCATTGAATGAGGATAGTCCACATTATGATCCATACATAGTATTAAGACAAGGAGATAAAATACAAGGAGCTAGAGAGTTCGCAAATTCAATAATACCTATAGGAGCTGATGAAAAAGACCCATATTGGAAACAATCAGCACAAAATTTATTAACTGCTTGTATATTGCATTATGAAAATGAAAATTTTGATTTCCCTACAACTTGTCAAAATATAATGCAAGTACCTATTAATGAGCT
>NZ_JAMQHY010000235.1:0-204 GCF_023845705.1 Clostridium sp. ZBS15 | reverse complement strand
GCTGGTAGCTGGTGCGCTCATCAGTTGTTCAGCAATGGCAGAGAATACCCTGACTGTAAAGATGAACGATGCCCTGTCCAGCGGAACAGGAGAAAACATAGGTGAAATCACAGTTTCAGAGACACCTTACGGTCTGCTTTTCACTCCTCACCTAAATGGTCTTACGCCAGGAATTCACGGCTTCCATGTCCACACAAACCCAAG
>NZ_JAMQHY010000234.1:0-223 GCF_023845705.1 Clostridium sp. ZBS15 | reverse complement strand
TAGCCACTTCTCAATAAAAGGAAGTGGTTCTTTTTTATTATTCAGAGAAAAACTAAGAAAGCGTTTTATATTTTGGTATATTCAATGACGAAAAAGTGATATAATTATAACGAGAGGTGAGGAAGATGAACGTAGCAGTTTGTGATGATAATATGGCTATCCATGAACAATTACATAACCTATTGTCAGAATTTTCTCATCAGTATGGGCAAGAAATCATAAT
>NZ_JAMQHY010000024.1:0-809 GCF_023845705.1 Clostridium sp. ZBS15 | reverse complement strand
AGGAACTTTAATTTTAGGAATCTCCTAATTTAAAGTTCTTTTTCTTATGATGTTTTATCTAAAATATTACTAAATACAATTTTAAGCTGATTAATAACTAAATCCCAATCTGAATAACTTCTGGTCCATTTCTTTGCTACGCGTTCAACGGCTAAATATAGCATCTTTAATAGACTATCATCATTAGGAAATATCAGTTTAGTCTTTGTAACTTTTCTAAATTGACTATTTAAGCTTTCTATAACATTGGTAGTATATATTATTTTTCTTATATTATCTGGAAATGCAAAAAATGTACTTAGATTATCCCAATTATCTTCCCAACTCTTAACTGCATTAGGGTATTTATTAGACCACTTGTCTTTCAATGATATTAAATTTTCCATGGCCACATCTTCATTAACAGCTTTATAAATTCCTTTTAAATCAGCTACAAAAGCTTTTCTATCTTTATAAGGAATATACTTCATACTAGACCTTATTTGATGTATTATACATCTTTGTATTTTAGCAAATGGAAATGTAGCTCCGATAGCTTCTTTGAAGCCGTTTAAACCATCAACACAGAATATAAGCACATCGTGAACACCTCTTTTTTTACTCTCCTTTCCCCCCTCCCCCCCTCCTTTACTTCTTTCCTTAGCACCTATCCATATTCCTAATACTTCTTTTTCGCCATCTCCATTTACGCCAATCACAACATAAGCAGCTTTAACTATAATTTGCTTATCTTCTCTAACTTTATAATGTATATCATCCATAAATATAAAGGAATAGGTATTTTCTCATATTCTATATTGCACTTCCGA
>NZ_JAMQHY010000233.1:0-385 GCF_023845705.1 Clostridium sp. ZBS15 | reverse complement strand
TCCCCCTCCACTCATCTTTCAAAATTAATTTTTTAAAAAAAAAATTTTTATTAATATTATATTAATTAATTTTTATAATTTTTTTTTTTTTTTTTTAAAATTTTTTTTTTTTTATTTTTTTTTTTTTTTTTTTATTTTTTTTTTATAAATTATATTATTTTTTTTTCCTTTTTATTAATATTATAAAAAATTTTTTTTTTATAATTTTTTTTTTTTTATATAATCTTTTTTATTTATAAAAAAAAATATTTAATTATTTTTTTTATTTTTTTAAATAAATAAATTTTTTTTTTTTTTTTTTTTTTTTTCATTTTTTTTTACCGCCGATACTTTATTTTTTTTTTTTTTATTTTTTATATTTTTATTTACTATTTTTTTTTTTTTT
>NZ_JAMQHY010000232.1:0-281 GCF_023845705.1 Clostridium sp. ZBS15 | reverse complement strand
ACTTCTATAAATTCACTTCTTCCGCTAATATCAAAAGCATCATCTTTTTCATATACTATTTCTCCATTTTCGGCATTAGTAATTATAAGTTTTCCTTTTGTATTAGGCAAAGCATCCTTAAACTTAAATAACCTTACTAATATATATCCCTTTCCCAAAATGTTCCCCCTATAGATTATTACTACTTATATTAACTTATACATCTGATATCTAAATGGTTCTTAATGACTATAATTTAAAATAGCTCTGAAAATTATTAATTAAATTACAACTTATATAGA
>NZ_JAMQHY010000231.1:0-260 GCF_023845705.1 Clostridium sp. ZBS15 | reverse complement strand
AATAAGGATAATAATGTGTCAAGGGAATCACTCAATAAAATAGAAGATGATGCGAGTAATTCAGAAGATGTAGTTACTGAAGATAAAAAAGAAAGTGAGCCAAAAACACCAGATGTAACTACTAATGAACAAGATAAAAAAGTTCTGTTAGATGTAAATAAATTAAATGAACATTTTGAAAATGGAGATGTTGATAACATTTATTATGATTTACAAAATGTGAATGAATTTGATGTTTCAGATGAGTATAAAGGATTATA
>NZ_JAMQHY010000230.1:0-270 GCF_023845705.1 Clostridium sp. ZBS15 | reverse complement strand
ATATATCAAGTAATTCAATTAGTGCCTTACGCCCTGTACGGTAACCTAAACGTATCGGTGTAGGACGTTCATTTGGATCTTCAGATAAATCTAAATGCATCGGTTGTATAAATGGTTTGAATACATCTGGATGATAATCCTCTACTAGTTCTCTCCATTGTCCAATTGCTACCGCCTGATGCACCGGACTACGTGGATAATACATCCATCCATCTCCATGTTCAGCAAACCATTCCATATTTTGCTGACTAAAACCTGTAATAAAGGTTG
>NZ_JAMQHY010000229.1:0-216 GCF_023845705.1 Clostridium sp. ZBS15 | reverse complement strand
GGAGAAGTACAAGGCCAAACTCAAAGTATGAATGCTGTATGTAACGCTACTATTCAAGGTATGGAACAAGTCATTCAGTCAATTGATGCCTTTGCAATTGATACTGTTCTACAAGGACAAACTTATAGCAGTGCAAAATCATTTTTTGTACAAACCTTTCGTCCTTTAGCGCAAGGAATCATTTATCTGTGTGAAGAGTTAATTCGCCAGAACGAT
>NZ_JAMQHY010000228.1:0-529 GCF_023845705.1 Clostridium sp. ZBS15 | reverse complement strand
GTGTGCGTTCTAAATTTAGCTGGAATAGCATGAAAAACGTCTCCCACCAGACAAGACAGAAAAGCTTGCATGGCAGTAGAGTTTCCACAATAGTTGCTGAATATAGATTAAATGGACGGTACAATTTATTAAATAAAAGAGTCCAGCCCGAATATTTAAACCATAATTCTTTGGAAGTTAGGGTATAACCTATAGTATTTATAATAGTTATCCCGTTCATTTTCGTTTAAAGAGAACTCTTCAGCGGCTGCCTGATATGCTTCTTTATCAGGCAGTTTACTATCTAAATTTATCTTTTCTTTAATTGTTAGTGTTGGTATTGCTATTTCTTGCACGTCTTCCCAATTTGTTGAATAAAATTGCCAGTTAGAAAGGTCGCATGCCTTAGATAACTCTATATATTCTTGTTCTGAGGAGAAAAAACCTGATATTGTCAACATGGTATGACTGCCATCATTATATTGATTTAAGGATAATGGGTAATACTGAATCTTATCCTTACGTCCTGAAAGACCACGTTCTATTGCTG
>NZ_JAMQHY010000227.1:0-288 GCF_023845705.1 Clostridium sp. ZBS15 | reverse complement strand
GATGATTCAAATGATATCGACTTGTTCACGTTGAATTTTGACTTATTGTTAGAAACTATTTTGTTAGAAACCATTTGAACAGATAGATTTATGGATTATCATGTTCCACGGGATAAATGGAATCTTATTGGTAATGAAAAACGATTTTTTTTCAGTCCAGATTTAGCTGTATCGATGTTTGGTGATAGAAAGGTTAAACTTCATCATTTACATGGATCTTTATCTTCATTCAAAGATATTCAGAAAGGAAATCCTTTTAAAATAACTAAGGATGCGTTTTTTTTTTTT
>NZ_JAMQHY010000226.1:0-251 GCF_023845705.1 Clostridium sp. ZBS15 | reverse complement strand
AATAATTCTTCATCATCAACTGCAATACCCATACATACAGATACATCATCACCTTTTAATGTTATAGCTTTAACTCCAGATGCAGTTCTACCCATATGTCTAACATCTCTTTCATTAAATCTTAATGCATAACCATTTTGAGTAACAAACATTACGTTAGCATCACCATAAGTAATCTTATCTTTTCATACTTCATCATTTTCCCTTAAGTTTATACCTATTAGTCCACTCTTTCTTAAATTTCTACATTC
>NZ_JAMQHY010000225.1:0-296 GCF_023845705.1 Clostridium sp. ZBS15 | reverse complement strand
CATTTGAAAACTTGGTTAAAGACGATTATCAGTTTATCGAGGATAGGTACTATTTCTTCGAAAATCCTGTTAATGGGGCATATATTAAAAAAAGTGTCGACGGGTTGGACGTGCCTGTAAAAGTCGAGGTTGGGAGTTACTATCGTTATGATTCTAACACAAAAAGATATGTTTTTGACAAAGCGAAAGGTTCGTATGTAAGGTACTACAAAGGTCCTTGGGAGAAGGATAACTATGTATATGAGACAAGGTTTTACGACTATATCCTCTACAAAGTAACTAAGCTCAATACATTC
>NZ_JAMQHY010000023.1:0-37558 GCF_023845705.1 Clostridium sp. ZBS15 | reverse complement strand
AGCACATCGTGAACACCTCTGTTTTTAAGATCATTTAACACAGACAACCAGAATTTACTGCTTTCATTAGCACCTATCCATATTCCTAATACTTCTTTTTCGCCATCTAAATTTACGCCAATCACAACATAAGCAGCTTTAACTATAATTTGCTTATCTTCTCTAACTTTATAATGTATAGCATCCATAAATATAAAGGAATAGGTATTTTCTAATAGTCTATTTTGCCATTCCGAAACCAAAGGTAATATTCTATTTGTTATATTTGATACAGTTTCTGCACTTACATCTACCCCATATAACGCTCTTATTTGGTCAGATATATCTCTTGTTGTCATTCCAGTTGCATAAAGTCCTAATATTTTATCCTCGATACCGTTAACGGATCTTTGATGTTTAGGAACTATTTTAGGTTCAAAATTACCATTTCTATCTCTTGGTATATTTAGCTGTACAGGTCCGAGTTCTGTTTTAACAGTCTTTTTTGAATATCCATTGCGACTATTATCATTGTTTTTTTCAATGCTATCATACTTTCCGTACCCTAATGCTTCATCCATTTCAGCCTCTAAAGATTCTTGTAAAACGTCTCTAAACATTTCTTTAAGTCCAACTAAAATTTCATTAGCGTTACTAAAATTTTGCTCCTTTATGTATTCTCTTAATAATTCTTTCGACACATTTCCCATATAAAAAAACTCCTTCTTGTAATAATTTGTTATCTTAATTATTTCCAAGAAGGAGTTCATTTTATTCAGTTTACACAAAATTATTTACAGGGCCTATAATTTTCATTTACATAAGATTATCTAGAGTTTTTTAATTTTATATTTTAAATTTGTTTACATTTTTAATCATTTCAGTACTCATATTATTTAATAATTCAACAGAATTTGATAATTCGTCAGTAGATTTATTCATTTCTTCAGTTGATGCTGATATTTCTTCAGCTGAAGCAGAAACTTCTTCAGCAATTGAAGATGATGTTTCTATTTTAATTAAAATATTTTCTTTATTTTCATTTAAATCATTAACAGAATTATTAGCTAATTCAATTTTAGGAGTAATCTCATCAACTGCAACTGTAATTGTTTCAAAAGATTTTATTGCAGTATATATATTATTTTCTTGAATTTTAAGCTCATCTTTCATAGTATCAGTAGTATTAATCATAAGATTTGTATCTATAGAAATTTCTGATATTAAGCTAGAAATACTTAATGAAGATTCTTTACTTTGTTCAGCAAGTTTTCTTATTTCATCTGCTACAACAGAAAAACCTCTACCAGATTCACCAGCTCTTGCTGCTTCAATAGCTGCGTTTAATGCAAGAAGATTAGTCTGTTCAGATATGCTATTTATTAAATTAGTTATTTCGTTTATTTTTGTAACATTAGAACCAACACTTTGTATCTTTATAATTAAATCATTAAATGCTTTATTAACATTATTTACAGATTGAATAACAGTTTCCATATCTGTATTGCTAGAATAAGACTTAGATTTTATATTACTTGTATTTGAATCTATATCACTTATTATTTTAACCATATCATCTAATTTAGCACTGAAATTTTGTAATATAGCAGTAATATCTATTAAATCTTGAGCTTGACCTACTGTTCCTTTAGCAACATCATTAGTAGCAATTGAAATGTTTTTACTTGAGGCTGACATTTCATTTGATAACACTAATAAAGTATCACTTTGAGTGTCTATATTAGAGGAACTTAATTTTATATTATTAATCATACTAATCATAGAAACTTTCATAGTGTCTATAGATTTTGCCATTTCTCCAAGTTCATCAGTTCTATCTAAAAGTTTTTCTGAAATATTTAATGTCAAATCACCTTCAGATATAGATTTTAATTGTTGCATTGATAATTTTATAGGTTTTGTAATTGATGATGAAAGAAGTAGCACCATAAAACTACCTAATAAAACAAAGATAATTAATGTTATGCCAATAACTAGTTTTAAAGTAGTTAGTTGACTTAAAATTTCATCTTTTTCAACTACTATAGCTACAGACCAACCTGTACTTTTAATGGGAGAATAGCCAACATATTTATTTTTATCTTTATAAGAATATTCTCCAGAGCCTAGTTCACCTTCAACCATTTTTTTTTCTATTTTAACTATAGATTCTAATAAAGGGTCACTTTTTACATTTTCAAAGTCATTATCTTTATTGATTACTAGTTCTTTATTATTATGTGCAATTATAGTTCCTTCTTTATTAATCATATATGCAGTGCCTGTTTTTCCAAATTTAATATTATCAGTATAGCCGCTTAATTCATTACCATCTCTAATAGCAGTTAAAACTCCAACTATAGTATCATTATTTTTTATAGGTACACTGTATACAACAATAAGAGTATTATCAGCTTTACTTATTATTGGATCAGATACAGTGCTTATGCCTGAAAGAGATTTTTTAAAGTAGTCCCTATCAGATATATTTAATGGTTGATTATCAGTATTAAATCCATTTCCATTAATATCTACAAAAGTCATCTTTAAATAGCCATTTTGTTTTGAAATCTCTGAAAGCAGTGCTAATTTTTCCTCTATTGGTGTAGTTTCATTTTTTATCTTTTCATTAGTAGCTAAAGTTTCTAAAATTTTAGTTTGAGTATTAATTGCATTTTCTACAGAAGAACTTGCTTGTTTAGCAACTTCAGGTAAGGTGATATTAACAGTTGAAATTACAGATTTTTTTGATATGTACATAGAAATTAAGGCTATGCCTGTACACATAATTACAATTAGAGATATAAAACATAGTAATAATTGCTGTTTTATACTTTTAAACTTTAGTTTTTTCATTTTAAATTTTCCTCCTAATATAGTTATTTAATAAAATAGTACATTTATCTATCGTAACATTTAATAAAATCTTAAACCAACATTTACCTAATAAAATATTAAATTTTAAACTATAAATTAAGAAGAATTAAAGAATCTAATAAAAATATTAGAGAAATTAGAGAAAATAGAAGAATTCATCATCTACTTGAAATTAGAATTATTAAAGTTAAAGTAAGAGTATATGTTAAATTGTTTAAAGAATTGTAATACAAATAAGAAAAAGACATGCTCAAAATAAAATGAACATGCCTTTTTCAGTTAAAATCTTATTGATTTATCCATTCAACAACGCCTGGTGTTAAAGAAGCAACATTATCTTTAGTTACTTCTGTAACAAAAAGCATGTCTTTATCTTGAAGAAATTCTTTAAGCTTTGTTGAAATTTCATCTGCAGTTAATTCACATTTAACTAGAAAACTAGTAGGCATTAAATGTGCCCAAGCTCCTAAAGCTTTAATGTTTCCAGTTATTTCGTAATCATCACGATGATGATGGTGATGATGTTCTTCGTGATGATCTTCACAACCACATGAATGTGTGTCTTCTTTTAAATAATAAGTTATTGCATAAACGTTCATATATGTACCACCTTAAATTTATATTAATATGTTTTTATATATAAATTATACAACAAATGAAAAATATTTTCAAATAGAAATAAATATCAGAATAGGAAGCATAAATTTGGGTAAAATAAAAAAATAAAAAAATTTTAAAAAACTATTGATTAACGTTTACAGATGGTTTATACTATGGTTAATCGGTTCAGTGAAACGGTTAACTAATATTTAATTAGGTGATGGAGGAATTTATATGAATAAGATATGTGTACTTGGAAGTATGAATATGGACTTAGTTATGAAAATAAAAGATATGCCTAAGCCAGGAGAAACAATACTATCTAAATCATATGAGAAAATACCAGGTGGTAAAGGTGCTAATCAAGCAGTAGCAGCAAAAAGAAGTGGTGCACATGTTTCCATGATAGCTAAAATTGGAAAAGATGATTATGGTAGGACATTAAGAGAAGAGTTAAGAAATGATAACATAAATATAGATTACGTTTTTGAAGATAATTATAATGCAACAGGAACTGCAATGATAATGGTAGCAGATACTGGTAATAATTCAATCATTGTTAACCCAGGTTCAAATATGAGTATTAGTGAAATAGAGATAAATTCTACATTGGATAGAATAAAAGAAAGTGATATTTTAATTACACAGTTTGAAACACCAGAAGAAATATCTTTAATAGCATTTAAAAATGCAAAAGAAAATGAAAAAATAACAATATTAAATCCTGCACCAGCAAAGAAAATAAAAGATGAACTTTTAGCAGTTACAGATATTATAGTTCCAAATGAAACTGAAGCAGAAGTTCTAACTGGTGTAAAAGTTAAAAATTTAGAAGACGCAAAAAAAGCTGCAAAAGTTTTTATGGATAAAGGAGTTAAGTCTGTAATAATAACAATGGGTTCAAAAGGTGCAGCAGTAATAGGAAAAGACTTTTGTGAATTAGTACCTGCATATAAAGTAAATGCAATAGATACTACAGCAGCAGGAGATAGCTTTATAGGTGGATTAAGTACAAAATTAAATCCAAATGAAATAACTAAAGAAAACTTACTTAAGGCAGTTAAATTTGGCAATAGGGTATCTTCAATAGCAGTACAAAAAGAAGGTGCTCAACCATCAATACCACACAAAGAAGAAGTAATTAAAGTTTACGGAGAGGAATAAAACAAATGAGAAAAACAGAATTATTAAACAGTAATTTAAGTTCAGTAATTTCAAAAATGGGTCATACAGATATGATTGCAATAGGAGATTGTGGTTTACCAATACCTGATGAAAGTGAAAGAATAGACTTAGCATTAATAAGAGGTATCCCAACATTTATTCAAACTTTAAAAGCAACATTACTAGAACTACAAATAGAAGAGGTGATTTTAGCTAAAGAAACAGAGGACATTAGTCCAGAACTTTACAATGAAATAAAAGAAGTAATAGGTGATGCTAAAATAACATTTATTTCTCATGAAGAATTAAAATTTAAGTTAAAGGAATGTAAAGCAGTGGTAAGAACTGGAGAACAAACTCCTTATGCAAATATAATTTTAAAATCAGGAGTTGTTTTTTAAAGAAGGGGGAATTCTAATGGAAACAAAGAAACCTAAATTAAAGATGGAGAATATATCAAAAATGTTCCCTGGAGTAAAAGCGCTTGATAATGTTAATGTTACAGCATATGGTGGAGAAGTAACAGCTCTAATGGGAGAAAATGGAGCAGGAAAATCTACTTTGATGAAAATCTTAAGTGGAGTTTATACTAAAGATGAGGGAAAAATATTTATTGAAGGAGAAGAAGTAAATATTAAGGGAATAAGGGAAGCTGAAAAATTGGGAGTTGCTATAATACATCAAGAGTTAAGTGTTATTCCTAATTTAACAGTAGCAGAAAATATTTTTTTAGGGAATGAAAAATTTTCTCAATATACAAGAAAGATAAATAAAAAGGTTTTAATAGAAAGAAGTAAATTATTCTTAGACCAAATAGGATGTAATGTGGACCCAGAAGCGTTAGTAAGAGATATCAATGTAGGGGAAAAACAAATGATAGAAATTGCAAAAGCTTTAACTAAAAATTCAAGTATAATTATAATGGATGAACCAACAACTGCACTTACGGACGTAGAAACTAAGAAATTATTTGATGTAATTGATAATCTTAAGAAAAAAAATATAGCTATAATATATATATCTCATAGAATGGAAGAAATATTTGCAATGTGTGATAGAGTAGCAGTACTTAGAGATGGTAAGTATGCTGGTGAGGCTAAGGTTGCTGATATTGATAATAATAAATTAATAGCAATGATGGTAGGAAGAACTATAGAGGATCAATTTCCATATAAGAAAGTTGAAAAAGGTGAAACAATATTAAATGTAAAAAATTTAAATTACGAAAAAAAAGTTAAAAATGTTTCTTTTGAAGTTAATGCTGGTGAAATACTTGGAGTAGCAGGTTTAATGGGTGCAGGGAGAACAGAACTTGCAAAAACAATATTTGGAGATTTTAAAAGTCAAAGTGGAGAAATATTTATAGATGGTCAAAAGGTAAAGATAACATGTCCAAAAGATGCTATAAATAAAGGAATATGCTACTTACCAGAAGATAGAAAAAAAGAAGGATTAATTTTAGGCATGTCTGTAGCTGAAAACATGACACTAGGAAATCTACAGATGTATGAAAATAATTTAAAGCGTGTTAATAAATCTTTAGAAGAAAAAGATGTTGAAGAGTATATTACAAAACTAAGAATAAGAACTCCAAATGCGGAACAACTAATAAAAAATTTAAGTGGAGGTAATCAACAAAAGGTTATTTTAGCAAAATGGTTATTATTATCACCTAAAGTTTTAATTATTGATGAACCTACAAGAGGTATTGATGTAGGTGCTAAGAAAGAAATATATGAATTATTAAATAAGTTGAAAGCTATGGGTAAAGCTATAATAATGATTTCTTCAGATTTACCAGAAGTATTAGGTATAAGTGATAGGATTATGGTAATGAGAGAAGGTGCAGTTTCAGGAGAACTTTCAAGAGATGAAGCCAATCAAGAAGCAGTAATGAAGCTTGCTGTAGGTATAAAGTAAAAAAAAGGTGGGATAATTATGCAAAGTATTAAAAATAAAAATTTATCAAAATATAAATCATTAATAGGGCTTTTCATATTATGTATAGCTATTTCTATATTAACTCCAAGATTTTTATCTGTATCAAATATAACTAATGTATTAACTCAGGTTTCTGTGAATGCAATAATTGCCATAGGTATGACATTTGTAATATTAACAGGAGGAATAGACTTATCAGTAGGATCAACATTAGCTATTAGTGGTGCTTTAGCCGCATCAATTATTAACTCCGGTGGAAACGTATTCCTGGCAATTATAGTTGCAGTAGTAGTAGGTATTGTAGTAGGAATTATCAACGGAATGCTTATTTCAAAAGGAAAGATTCAAGCATTTATAGTTACACTTGCTTCCATGACTATATTTAGGGGTGTAACTTATGTGTTCACAAATGGAAATCCTATATCAGGATTAACAGGAAGTTTTAATGCTATAGGAAATTTAAAATTAGGAATATTACCACTACCAGTAATAATTACAGCCATAATGGTAGCAATAGCATATTACGTATTAACTCAAACAAGATTTGGTAGATATTTATATGCTTTAGGTGGAAATGAGGATTCAGCAAGACTTTCAGGTATAAATACAGATAAAATAAAGACTTTAGTATATGTAGTTTCAGGAATAGCAGCTGCAGTAAGTGGTGTTATTATAACTAGTAGAATTGGGTCAGCATCTCCAAATGCAGGCTCAGGATTTGAATTAGATGCAATTGCTGCAGTAGTAATAGGTGGTACCAGCCTTGCAGGTGGAGAAGGAAGTGTAATGGGTACTATAATAGGTGCATTAATTATAGGAGTTTTAAATAATGGATTAAACCTTCTTAATGTATCACCATTCTACCAATTAATAATAAAAGGAATAGTTATATTAGTAGCTGTCTTATTAGACAAAAAGGGAAGAAAATAAATAAGATATTTAAAAAATATAAACAATTATATAAAAATATAAACAATTATAAGAGAAAGAGGAGGAAATTAAAGATGAAAAGAAGAAGTTTAAAATTATTATCACTTACTATGGCTGGAGCATTAATGGTGGGAAGCTTTATTGGGTGTTCACCACAAAAGAGTAATGATAAGAAATTAGGTATGGTTCTTTCAACATTAAATAATCCGTTTTTCGTTTCAATGAAAGAAGGAGCAGAAAAGAAAGCTAAGGAAATGGGATATGAACTAGTAGTTTTAGATTCACAAAATGACTCTACTAAAGAAAGATCAAATGTTGAAGATTTAGTGCAACAAGGTGTAACTGCATTAATGATAAATCCAACAGATAGTGATGCAGTTAAAAATTCAATACAAGTTGCTAATGATAGTAAGATACCAGTAATAACTTTAGATAGAGAATCAAATGGTGGTGAAGTTGTGTGTCATATATCTTCTGATAACGTAAAGGGAGGAAACATGGCAGCTGAATATATGTTAGAAACTTTAAAAGATAAAGAAACTATTAAAGTAGTAGAACTTCAAGGTGTACCAGGTGCATCAGCTACAAGAGACAGAGGTAAAGGTTTCAATGATGGAATAGCAGGCAAAAATAATGTAAAAGTAGTAGCAAGTCAATCAGCAGAATTTGATAGACAAAAAGGACTATCAGTAATGGAAAACATAATTCAAGCAACCCCAGATTTTGATGTGGTATTTGCTCATAATGACGAAATGGCTTTAGGTGCTGTAAAAGCTTTAAAAGCAGCTAACAAAAATGTTATGGTTATTGGCTTTGATGGAAATGTAGATGCAGAGACTGCTGTAAAAGCTGGAGAAATGACTGCGACTATAGCTCAACAACCATCATTAATGGGAGAACTTGCAGTAGAGCAAGCAGGTAAAATTTTAAATGGTGAAACTGTAGAAAAACAAGTTCCAGCAGATTTAAAAGTATTAAAAAAATAAATATAACTACTAAAAAGATCTCTACATTTAGTAGGGATCTTTTATTGTTAATATTTTAGGTTAGAAAAATTATAGCTGTATGCTATAATAATAAAAATAAAACTTAATTAATAGGGGGCTTAATTAATTAAAACTGATATTTATGGAGGGGATATTTTGAAAAAAGTTACTATAATGGATATAGCTAAGCAAGTAAATGTTTCAAAGACGACTGTGTCCATGGTCTTAAATAATAAGAAAATAAATGTTTTAGAAGAAACTAGAGATAAAATTTTAAAAGCTGCTAAAGATCTTAATTATATTCCAAATTCATTAGCAAGAACGTTAAGTACAAATAGAAGTTATACTATTGGATGCATTGTTCCAGATATAGAAAATCCTTTTTTTTCAGAAATTGCTAAAGCTATAGAAACTGAAGCAGAAGATTGTGGATTTAGCATGATATTATGCAATACATTAAATAGAGAAGAAAAGGAAGAACATTATATAAAATTGCTAATAAGTAAATTAGTTGATGGAGTTATAATAGTTCCAAGCAAATATGGAACTAATTCATTGGACTTATTAATAAGAAATAACGTTCCATTTGTTGTTGTGGATAGAAAAGTTAAATATAAGGAAAAGTACAATGTAGTACATTGTAATAATAAACAAGGAATAAAACTTGGAATTGAGTATTTAATTGGTAAATCAAAGAAAAATCTAGCATTTGTAGGTGGAATAAGACATGGAGTAGATACACGTCTTGATTATTTTAAAGAATTTGCATCTAAATTAGAAATTTTAAATGAAGATATAATTGAAGAAGAGAACTTTTCCATGAATGGAGGAATAAGAGCTACTGAAAAGATAATCAAGAAGAATAAGAATGTTGATTGCATTTTTTATAGTAGTGATGTAATGGCAATAGGTGGAATTAAGTATTTAATTAGAAATGGATATAATGTTCCAGAGGATATAAGTATATTGGGTTATGATAATATACGTATATGTTCATTCATAGAACCAGAGCTTACAACTATTGCTCAACCAATATATAAAATGGGAGAAGAATCATTTAAATTATTGCTTAAAGCAATAAATAGTGATGAGGAAACAAAAGAGAACATAAGTTTATCACCTTATTTAGTAGAAAGAGAAACAGTAAAATAAATAAAAGTCACTCATTTTATGAGTGACTTTTATTTGTATTTATCATATAATTTTTCCAATCGCCATCTGGAATATGTATAGATTTTTCACTAAATATTGAATCTATATCTTTATTATAAAAATAAACATAACAATTTTCTTTAGTTTTAGTGTTTAAATGTTCTACCTCTAAAAGAATTTTATTATATTCATTATTAGGATTATCTGAACTTATAAAGCCTTCCATATCATCAATAGCTTTAAGTGTACTATTATAATCTTTAATGCTTATTATTTCACCAAGTACTTTTCCATCACCTGGTAGTATAGCAGGATAACCTTTATAAGGCATATGATATAAATGCATTCCTTTAAGTAGAGCAGGCTTAGCTTCAATTACTTTACCATCTAAATACTTATTATAATTAAAAAAGCCTTCTCTTAAACTACCGTAAACGAAGATATTAATATTGCTCATTAGCAAATTTCTCCTTGAGCAGTTTTTATATCTTCATTATTTTCAACTGCCGCTTTAATACTTAATTCTAATCCTTTAGAAATATCTTCAATTGACATAGAAGGCATACTTGGTTTATTAACTACTTGAGATGGTATATATGGAACATGTATAAAGCCACCCTTTATATTAGGATATTTTTTATTTATCATATATAATACTCCATACATAACATGGTTACATACAAAAGTTCCAGCACTGTTTGAAACTGAACTAGGAATGCCAGCTTCTTGCATTTCTTTAACCATAGCTTTTATTGGAAGAGTAGCAAAATATGCATTTTCTCCATCTTCAAATACTTTTAAATCTATTGGTTGATTTTTTTCGTTATCTTCGATTCTAGCATCATCAATGTTTATTGCAACTCTTTCTGGTGTAATTCCGAAACGACCTCCAGCTTGCCCTATTGAGATTACTATATCAGGTTTATGAGCTAATATATTCTCTTCTATTTTTTCTAATGATTTTTTAAAAACAGTAGGGATTTCTAATTTTATTATTTCAGCATTGCTTATTGTATTTGGAAGCTTTTTTACAGCCTCTAATGCTGGGTTTATACTTTCTCCACCAAATGGATCAAAGCCAGTTATTAAAACTTTCATTTAAATTCACGTCCTTTTAATATAATGTTAATTTGTAGCTAGGTTCTAGTAACGCGTTGATATATGCAATACCAATTTACTAGATTGTGTTTTAAGACTATATTTAATAGGCAAAGCCCAAATTACTCAGTACAGCTTTGCTTATGAATATATCAGTACTATGTAAAAAATAGCAATTATTTAAAATCCTAATGTATACATAAAAACTATATGTACTAATAATAATATTAAAGCTAATGGTGCTTGAGCTTTTATTACTGCATTTTTATCTTTTATTTCTAATAATGCAGCTGGTAACATATTGAAGTTAGCAGCCATTGGAGTTAATAATGTTCCACAGAATCCTGCTGTTAAAGCAAGTGCTGAACATATTACAGGATCTCCACCTTGAGCAAATACAAAAGGGACACCAATTCCAACAGTTATAACTGAAAATGCTGCAAATCCATTTCCCATTATTGCTGTAAATATAGCCATACCTAAGCAATAAGCAACAACTCCAGCTAAAGGATTACTTTGAGGTATAACTCCAGAAATAATGTTAGATATTATATCACCAACTCCAGCAACAGTAAATAAAGCACCTAAAGAAGCTAAAAGTTGAGGTAATATTGCAAATACACCTACTGATTGGAACATTCTATTACTATCTTCAACAAATTCCATAGGTTTAGCTTTAGTAAGGATAAATGTAATAAGTAAAGCTGAAGTAGCTGATATACCTATAGCAACTGTTCCTGATAAAGGAGTAAATGAAGCAATAATCATTGCAATTATAGCAATTGTTAATGATGGTACAAATATTTTTAATCCTAATTGTTCTGCTTTTAAATTAGTAAAGGTACTATCTAATTGCTTTAATGTACCAATATTAATTTGCTTGAATGCTGATAATAAAGCAATTACTACAATAAGAATACCAGTAACAATAGATGGTATTATTTTACCAAATATAAAAATTATAGATATTATTCCCCAGAATAGAGCAGTACCAATTCTAGTTTTATGAGTTTTGTCTTTTAAAGTAAATATCATCGTAATGGCCATATATAGACCTAACATGATATAAAATATTTCTAGTAATATATTAGAAATTTGTTTAATATCCATTTAGCATGTCCTCCATAATTATTGATTTTTAGAACTATATTTTCTTTTTAGGCTTCTATCTAAAAGATAGTTTTGTACTATACACAAAATAAATGCAACTATTGCAACTGGTATAGATGCTTTAGCGATTTGAAGTGTATCAACATTTAAACCTAGAGTTTCCAAAGTACTAGCTATTAAAAGTACTCCAGAATTAGCCATGAATACATTTTGTCCAAAGAAATTCCCAATATTATCAGAAGCTGCTGAGTAAGCTTTGATTTTATCTAAATCTTTTTCATCTAAATCTTTATATTTAGCAATTGAAGCACCTTCTGCCATTGGACTAATAAGTGGTCTAACAAATTGAGGATGCCCACCAAGTGTAACTCCCATTGCAATTGTTGCTTCTCTTATAAAAGTATATCCACTTAAAAGAATTCCAGTTGATAGTCCTTTTGCCTTTTGAATAAGCATTATAGCTTTTGCTTTCAATCCATATCTTTCACATAAACCTATTACAGGTATAGTAAGCATAAATAGACAAGTTGTTCTATTGTTTATAAATGCATCACCTAAAGTAGTAAGTATTTCTGTAATACTCATTCCAGAAACTAATCCAGTTATAATACCAGATGAAACTACTACAGCGATTGTGTCTAACTTTAGTGCAAAACCTACTATAATTATTAAAATTCCTATTAATTCCATAAAAATTTTGTCCTTTCGAATTGTATTTTTTACTATTATACAGAATTTCTTCATAAAAATCCATTAAAAAAATTAAAGGAATTAAAAAACAATCAACAAAATAGAGCGTTTAAGTAAAAAAGCTGTCAAAAACGAGCATAAAATATCAAAAAACACGATAATATTTATTCATAAGGAATTATCTTCTTATTAAGTAAGATTTAAGTTGATTTTCATAGTTTTATATGATGAATTACAAGAAATAATAGCAAGTGCCTTAAAATAAAAAATATTTTAAAGGCACTTGTTTTATATATTATGAACTGTACATTATTTAAATGAATATTATATATTGTGACCCCTGGGGTCCAAAAATTTATATTTAATAGGAAAGCAGGGATTTTTCATGCAAAAAAAAGTACTAGTTACTGGAGCTGATGGGTTTATTGGGAGTCATTTGTGTGAGATTTTATTAGATGAAGGTTATGATGTTAGAGCCTTTGTTTATTATAATTCTTTTAATTCATGGGGATGGCTTGACTCATTAGATAATAATAAAAAAAGTAAAATTGATATATTTTCAGGTGATATAAGAGATCCAAATGGTGTTAGAGAAGCAATGAATGGAATAGATGAAGTTTTTCATTTAGCTGCTTTAATAGCCATTCCGTTTAGTTATCACTCACCTGATTCATATGTAGATACAAATATAAAGGGAACTTTAAATGTTCTTCAAGCATCTAGAGAGTTAAATACAAAGAGAATATTAATTACTTCAACATCTGAAGTTTATGGTACTGCTAAATACGTACCAATAGATGAAAATCATCCTTTTCAAGGACAATCTCCTTATTCAGCAACAAAGATAGGCGCTGATAGAATTGCAGAATCTTTTTATAGGAGTTTTAATTTACCTTTAACTATAGTGAGGCCATTTAACACATATGGTCCAAGGCAATCAGCAAGAGCTGTAATCCCTACAATAATAACGCAATTATTATGTGGTGAAAAACAAATTAAATTAGGATCATTAACACCAACTAGGGATTTTAATTATGTAAAAGATACAGCAAATGGTTTTCTTGAAATTTCTAAGTCTGAAAAAACTATAGGAGAAGAAATAAATATTGCAACTTCTAAGGAAATTTCAATAAAAGATCTTGCAAGTGAGATTATAAGGGAGATAAACAAAGACGCTACAATTATATGTGATGAGGAAAGATTAAGACCAGAAAAAAGTGAAGTTAACAGATTATTGGGTTCTAATGAGAAAATCAAAAAATTAACTAATTGGGAACCTAAATTTACTTTTGCAGAAGGAATAAAAGAAACTATAGATTGGTTTAGAGTGCCAGAAAATTTAGTTAGATATAAATCTGATATATATAATCTTTAGAGTTTTATATTGTTTGAATTTTTAATTTAAATACTAGGTTGTAAAAATAAAGAGTTTTATTAAAAGGAGATAACTTTATGAAAAAATTTATACCTTTATCAGTTCCTAATTTAAAGGGAAATGAAAAAAAATATGTTTTAGATGCTATAGATGAAGAATGGGTTTCAACTGGCGGTAAATATATAAATAAGTTTGAAGAAGAAATAGCTAAGTACTTAAATGTTAACAGTGCTGTAGCTTGTCAAAGTGGTACAGCAGGATTACATTTATCACTTATTCTTAGTGGAGTATGTGAAGGTGATGAAGTTATTGTGCCAACACTTACCTTCATTGCAGCCGTAAATCCAGTTAAATATATTGGTGCAAATCCTATATTCATGGATTGTGATGACAGTTTAACTATTGATGTAGAAAAGCTTGAAAGATTTTGCAAAGAAGAATGCAAACTAGTTAATGGAAATTTAATTAATAATAAATCTAAAAGACACATTAAAGCTATTTTGGTAGTTCATGTTTTTGGAAATATTGCTGATATGCATAAGATAGTGTACATTGCAAATAAGTATAATTTAAAAGTTGTTGAAGATGCTACAGAAGCTTTGGGATCTAAATTTACAAGTGGATTATACCAAGGAAAATATGCAGGTACAATAGGAGATTTTGGAGTATATTCATTCAATGGAAATAAGATTATAACAACTGGTGGTGGTGGGATGATTGTAGCAAAGGATGATAAGTTATTAGCTAAAGCTAAATATCTATCGACTCAAGCAAAGGATGATACTTTGTATTATATCCATAATGAAATAGGATATAACTATAGAATGACTAATTTACAAGGGGCTTTAGGAATTGGTCAACTTGAGCAATTAGACAAGTTCATAAGTGTAAAGAAGGAAAATTATGAGTATTATAAAAGTAATATAGAAAAAATAAAAGGATTATCATTACTAAAATTTAGTGATGATATTGAACCTAATTATTGGTTTTATTCTTTAGTTATAGGAGATGAATATCCACTTAAAAGAGATGATTTAATTAAATATTTATTATCAAAAGGTATTCAAAGTAGACCAATTTGGGACCTTATACAAGACCAAAAACCTTATACAAAATATGAAGCTTATGATGTTAAAAAAGCTAAATATTATATAGATAAAATAATAAATATTCCATGTAGTACTAACTTAAAAAAAGATGATATAGATACTGTTGTACAAGCATTGAAAAAATGAGTTGAATATTTAAAAGAAGGAGAATTTATGAAAACGGAGATATTAGCTATTATTCCAGCTAGAGGTGGGTCAAAGGGACTACCTAAAAAAAATATATTAAATTTAAATGGAAAACCATTAATAGCTCACACGATTTTAGCAAGTAAAAATAGTAAATTTGTTACAAGAGTTGTTGTAAGTACTGATGACAAGGAAATTGCAGACATCGCTGAAAAATATGGATCAGAAGTGCCATATTTAAGACCTAGCAGTTTAGCAAAGGACAAGTCGTTAACAATAGATAGTGTATTTCATATGCTTGATTATCTTGAAAAATATGAAGGTTATTTTCCACAGTATGTTTTATTGCTTCAATGTACATCTCCACTTAGAAATGAACAGCATATTGATGAGGCAATAGAAAAACTAGTTAAAAGTAAGTTTCACGGGATTATATCAATTTGTAAGTCAGAAGTTAATCCTTACTGGACAAATATTTTTAAAAATGAAAGTCTTAAGTATTTTCTTGAGGAAGGTAAAAATATTACAAGGAGGCAGGACTTACCCAATATTTATAGATATAATGGTGCAATTTATTTAGCTAAAACAGAAGCATTAAAAAGAGAAAAAACCTTTGAAGTAGAGAATTTAACTGGATATGTAATGGATAGAGAATCTTCTATTGATATAGATACTGAAATTGATTTTAAAATAGCTGAAATAATAATGAAAAATAAGGATGTATCACATGATTAGAAATTTAAAATATCCAATTGGTGGGGAATTTTGGTTTGAAGATAAATTTCAAGATAAAAATATTTTTAATGATATTGAAAGCCAAGGACTACTTTTAAGTGGAGGGGATAGTGCAATAAGGTTTATTTTAAATGAAATTTCTTTTAAATATGGTGAAGTAATTGCACTTCCTTCTTACTTATGTCCAACAATTGTGAAATTAATAGAAAAACTAAATATTAAATATAAATTTTATAATATAAATAGAGATTTATCAATTAATATGGAATCTATAGAAAACTTAATAAGTAAATATAATATAAAAGCAGTATTTTTTATTGATTATTTTGGATTTTATCATAGTGAAAGTACAAGGAAGTTTTTAAAAAATTTACAATCAAAAAAGATTTTAATAATTGAAGATGCTGTACAAAAGTTTTGGATTAAGTGGCAAGATAAGTTTATTGGAGATTATGTATTTAATAGTTATAGAAAAATTCTTCCTATAGATGGATCATTAGTTTTATTTAATAAAGATAGAATTTTAAATAATATTAAGGCATTAAATAAAAGTGATAAATTAGTAGAATTCAAAAAAATAAATGATTCATTAAAATATAGAGAAGCAAATGATGACTATTTTAAATTAATGGAAAATGCAAGAGATATAAAAACAAAGTTTATATTAGAAGGCATAGGAAATGAAAATGATTATTTACATTTATTCGACATGGCTCATAAAGTATACTATGAAAGAAAAGATATATTTAAAATTAATTCAAAACACAAAGAATATTTAAATTATTTTCCAGTAAATAAATTGATTGATAAAAGAAGTGAAAATTATAAATATATTTTTAAAAATCTTAAAAATATAAAAGAAATTACTTTTTTAAATCATTCAGAAAATTTATATGATAACACACCTTTAGTTTTTCCAATTTTAATAGAAAACCGAGATTATATAAAAAAACAACTTATGAAACGTAATATATATATACCAGTTCATTGGAAGTTATCAAAGGAACCATGGATAAATGAATTTAAAGAGTCTTTAAGTATTTCTAAAAGAATTTTAAGTCTACAAATTGACTGGAGATATGAAACTCAAGATATGGATGTTTTAGTTAATTCTTTAAAAGATATTTTAAAATAAGTAGTAATTTGAGAAGGTATAAAAAATTTTCTTTATTATTATGAGAGATAAAAATGAAATTTAAATTAAGTATAATTCAATGTTAGCCTGTTCTTTATAAAAAATGAGATGAGTAGTAAATGCGAGAATACTTATTAAATATTCTCAAAATTTAATTGAATTTTATGATACATATAAAAGGAGGTGATGTAATGATTAAAATTTTAGATAGTTCATCTCAGAAATGGGATAACTATCTTAATAAATTACCTTTATCTTTTAGAGATATATATTTCAAAAGTGAATATTATAATCTCTATGAAAATGGTAAGGATAAATTAGCAAAACTATTTGTTTATGAAGAAAAAGATAATCTAGCAATATATCCATTTATAATGAGTAAAATTAAAGGATATAACTTAAAAAATGAATATTATGATATAGAAACTGCTTATGGATATGGTGGACCATTAGCAAATACTAATGGTTCAGAATTTCTTAGTGATTTTGAAGACGCATTTAGAAATTTTTGCAAAAAAAATAATGTTATAGCAGAGTTCATTAGGTTTCATCCGTTGCTAGATAATCATACTATATTTATAGATGATATTAAAGTATGTCATAACAGGACAACAACTTATATTAATTTAAATAAATCCATTGATGACATATGGAGCCAAGATATTATATCAAAAAATAGAAACGTTATAAGAAAGGCTAAAAAATCAGGACTTGTTACGGAATTTAGTTTTGATTTAAATGAGTTTAAAAAGGTTTATATAGAAACTATGGATAGATTAAATGCAGGAAAAAATTATTATTTCAATGATAAATATTTTGATGATTTAAATAAATTAGAGCATGTATGCATTAATGTTAAATTAAATGACATTACAGTAGCTAGTGGGATCTTTTTACAAGGAGATGAAATTTTTCATTATCACTTAGCTGGCAGCTTAAAGGAGTATTTAAAATATTGTCCTAATAATTTATTGTTATGGACAGCTATCGAATATGCTAAAAATAGTGGTTTCTCTAAATTCCATTTTGGTGGAGGATTAACTAATAGCCAAGGTGACAGTTTATATAAATTTAAAAAAAGTTTTTGTAAAGATATTAGTGATTTTTACATTGGTAAAAGAATTCATAACAAAGAAGTATATGATTATTTAATGAATAAATGGCAATCTAAAAATAAGAAAAATGCAGAGCTTTTTCTTCAATATAAGGAGTAAAAGGTCTGATTATATAAAAATATATTTTATAAAAAGATAATAAAAATAGTTTACTTTATATCTCTTAAGTGTATTACAGATATTACTAAATTTTAAGAATTATTATATTAGGGGATGATAAAAATGTGCGCCGTTGTAAGGGAAATATTATGTGGAAAAAAACTTATGCATTGCAACAGAGTAAAGATAGACTCTACTTTTCCTAAAAATGATTATATATTAATTACTGGAAAAGTTATAAGTCCTTACAAAGTTCCCTTGCCTTATGCTGCAATAAAGGTTTTTTCAATTGACACAAGATATTCACCAACTAAAAAAAAGTATGTGGGAGTAACTTTTAGTGATGAACAGGGGATTTATGGAATATCAGTCCCTAGATATTTAGAAATTTCTTATGAACTTAAAGCATATGGAGCCATATATGAATAAAATATTTAAGTATATAATCACTTATAAAAAAGTAAAGCATATAATATATTAGATAAAATATATTAAGATTAGCCTGCTATGACTAATAGATTATAGTAACTTATTAAAATATATATTATAAATTAAATAATCACAAAAGAATAGCGTTCGGGGAGGAATTTTATATGTCAACTTATAAACCATTAGGAACCGTTATAAGTGCTGCTACTATTACTAGATATAATGGAAATAAATTAGCACAAGCAGTTGGAACTACTGCTTGGAATTTAGTATTAATTAATGGACTAGCTACAGGTAAAAGTATGCATATATCAGATGAAGTAGTGGTTTCAGCTCCAATTGTTTTAAAGAGTGGTACAGTTTTAGGTTGGTATGGAACTACAGCAGGTTCAATAGGTAATGCTGATATACAAACATTTACAGACAGTACTGGTAAATATGGTGTAACTGTCAATACTGGAACAGCATTAACTCTTAAATTCTATGCACATGGCTAAAAATAATTTAATATAAAGAATTAATAGTTAATTAATGTAAATAAAAAGTCAGAGATACAGTATTTTTATACTGTATCTTTCTGTGAATTTAGGGGGAAATAAATGAAAAAAATTAAATCTTTAGATGGATATTATCTATATAAAATTGAAAAAAGTGATTCTAAATATTATTTAGCAGATAATATAAATTATAAAAAAGATATTGATAAATTAATTGATAATTTAGATGATCTTAAATTTGATTCATTTATAATCCTTTTTGGATTAGATACTGGAGAATATTTGAAGAAATTAGAAAAAATATTATGTAGTAATAATAAAGTACTAATATTTGAACCTAATGAAGATATATTTAATGAAAATAAAGATATTGCTTTAAATGATAATATAAGTATAGTTTTATTTGATGAAGAAACTATAACACCTATACTTGCATCTATAATTGGCGGAAATAACTTTGATAATCTATATATTTATGCGTTTGGAAATTATAAAGATATATATAAGGATGAATATAAAAAATTAATAGATGCTATAGATGCTAAATATTTTTCTGTAAGTGGAAATATAATTTTGGCTTATAGATGTAAAGAATCTTTTATGAGAAATTCACTTCAAAATCTTAGTGTTATTAAAGAGTCAAGTCCGTTAAATTCCTATATAGGAATTAATAAAGATATTCCAGGAATAATAGTATCTGCTGGACCATCATTAGATAAAAATATAGAAGATATGGTTGCAAATAAGGAAAAGGTAAAAAAGTGTTTTGTTATTGCAAGCAATAGAACATTTACAACTCTTATAAAAAATGGAATAAAGCCGGATTTAGTTGTATCTATAGATCCATCAGATGCTATGTATGAGATGATGAAGGATAGCCTTAATGAAGATGTACCACTTTTATATTATGAATATAGTAATAGATATTTAATGAAAAATTACAAAGGTGAAAAGATATATATGTCTAATATTTTTTCAAAAGTAATTGAAGAAATTAATAAATTTGAAGGCTTATCTCAAGGGGGATCTGTTGCACACACTTGTTTAGCTATGGCTAATATATTAGGATGCAATCCTATAATACTCGTAGGACAAGATTTAGCATATACTTATGACAAGCATCATTCAGAGAAAGCTACTTTTAATATTGTAGATAATATTATTACTGAGAGTTGGGCAAATCAATTTGTAGATGATGTTTTTGGAAATAAGGTTAAAACAACAACAACCCTTCAAGTATTTAAAAATAGCATGGAATATCATATTAAACAATATAAGACTAGTAGAGATGTAGAATTTATAAATGCATCTTATGGTGCTGATATAAAAGGCGCGCCTCATAAAGAGCTATGTGATATATTTGAGGAAAATATTTTTAATAACAAAAAGCAATCATTGAAACCTGATAAGTGTATTGATTTAAAACCTGATAAAGTAATAAAGACCATAATTAATTTTGTTGATACTTTTATTGAAAAATCAGTACAAGGTATGGAACAGTGCACCATATTAGCAGATATTAAAGAAGAAAAATCACTTGTGGATATTAATCCAGAAGATATAGATTTTCAAAGATTTTTATTTATATTAGATATAGTACAAACATTTGAATCTTCTTTAGAAAGTTTTTATTTAGGTGGGTATTTTAATAAATTCCTATACACTATAAAAAGAGAGAGCTTTTTAATGCTTGCAAAGGATTATGATAAATTAACTTCCAATATGAAATATCAAGGCAAGACATTTTTAAATTATTTTAAGAGAATGAATGAAATGCTTTTGGAGGCAAAGAAAATTATAGAAGATGAAGTTTCAAAATTTAAATAAATTCATATTATAGTAAGGAGAACTATTTATCATTAAGGAGGAAACAGTAAATGTCAGAAATAATTATAAATGGACAAGTCTACAAGGAAAAGAAAATTAAAAATTTAGTGGTTAATGGGACACCACAAAGTAGTATAATATTATCAGCTGATCAACTTAAAGGACAAGATAAACTACACGTAAATATAGAAACTGAACCTACTGTGGAGACTCCTAAAGTACAATCTAAGGAAAATCCAGAATAATAATTACAGAAATGGAAAACAACAATAAAAAAGAACCAATAGTTTTATATGGTTCCAGATTAAAGTGTAGTAAAATGCATGAAGTTAATATAGTTATAAAAAAGAAAAAATCAACAATTATAAAAGGAAATGTATATAATGAACAACATGATCCATCAATTTGGGCTGCTGTTGAAGTAAAGGAAATTAATTGCTTAACTGAGTGTTGTAAGATATTAGGATATTGTTTTACTGATTATAAAGGAGAATATTTATTTTTATTACAACCAGCTTGTGGAAGACGTTATGAAATTTCTATATACTCTCCTTTAGTATAATATTAGAGGGTGAACAAAGTGGGGTGGCATAAAGAGATATTAATAAGTCCTAAAGAATTAAATAGATGTTCTATATTAAAAAAGAAAATTATTATAAAAAAGTCAATAGATGTATTAATAACAGGTAAAATATTAGATAAAGATAATAATCCAATACCTAAAGCTATAATATATATTAAACAAGTAAATAATAGCTATTATTCACCAGGAATTAAAGAGTATGGTTATTTAACTACAAATGAACAAGGAGAGTATGCAGTATTATTACCTTGTAGTTGTAAATTGGATTATGTGTTAGATGTATATGAGCCTATTATTAAATGCTAATTACTGAAATAAAATATATTTTCACAGTGAGGTTATTATGAGAAATATTAATTGTGATTACAACTCTGTATTGTTTAAGGGATATTTATATTATGAAGATAGAACACCTGTCAAAAATGCAATAGTATTATTGGAAATAGTATTATCAGATAAAGAAAAAGCATATACAGAAAAAGACAGTAGCCTTTATTGTGCATATAGTGTAACAAATGATTTAGGAGAATTTTGTTTTAAAATAAGTGATAAAAATCACTATTATAAGATAAAGATTTGTGAAAATCATAATATAAAATGTTTAGATAATGAAACAATTTTTGTAGATATGTAAAAGGAACTGTTTATCAGTTTCTTTTTTTATTCTTTAGAAAATTATTTTTAAAATAAAAATATTAGTAAACAAAGGAGATTTCTTATGGATATAAGTGGTCTTTTGGTAAGTAAAGATATATCAATAAAAAAAGGAATTAATATATTAGATAAAGCAGGCAAAAAAATTATAATTGTTGTTGAAGATAAAAAACTTAAGGGTGTAGTAACAGATGGTGATATCAGAAGATGGATATTAAAAAATGGTAATATATCAGAATCAATATATAATATAATGAACAAATCACCAAAGTATTTATTGGAGAAGGAAAGAAATAATGTTAAAAAAATAATGAAACAATTTAAAATAGAGGCTGTACCAATAGTGAATGAAGAAATTGAAGTTGTTGATATTGTATTTTGGAATGATGTTTATCAAAGTCAATGTAATTACTTTGAAACAAGTAAGATTCCAATTGTTATTATGGCAGGAGGAAAAGGTACTAGATTGCAACCATATACTAAAATTATTCCAAAGATGTTAATCCCAATAGGAAATATTCCTATTATTGAAAGGATAATAAATAATTTTAAAAATTTCAATTTTAATGATTTTTATGTAACAATAAATTATAAAAAAGATATTATTAAAGCATATTTCAATAAAGAAGCTCCCTACAATATATCTTTTGTTGAAGAGGACATTCCATTAGGTACAGCAGGAAGTTTGATTTTATTAAAAGATAATATAAAGGGTACTTTTTTTGTAAGTAACTGCGATATATTAGTTAATGCAAATTATTCAGATATATTGAAATTCCATAAAAAGTACCAAAATAAAATAACTATAGTTACTGCCCTAAAAAATTATATTATACCCTATGGAGTTTTTAATTTAAATGATGATGGGAGTATTAAATCTTTAGATGAAAAACCTAGTTATGAGTTCTTAGTGAATACAGGAATGTATATATTAGAACGCGAGGTTTTAGATTATATAGAAGAAAATAAATATTCAGATATGACTGATATTATATATAAACTTCTAGAAAATAAAGAAAGAGTTGGAATGTATCCTGTAACTCAAGGTGCATGGCTTGATATGGGAGAATTTGAATCTATGAAAAATATGATTGATAAATTAGTATAAACGTTTATTAATTTTGTAAATAAATTTATGTTTTTTAGAATCTAAATACAATATAAATAGATTTAGAGAGATAATTATTAAAATAATATAACAAAATTAGTTTCTTAAAATGATACTATAAATGTAACAAATAAAATAACAAAAAGAGTAGTGTATGCTTATTATACGTTACTCTTTTTGTTAAATAGAATATGATTTTTGAACTAAATCATATTAGTTCAAAGTGATTCTTATTTTTGTTATTTCAAAGAATAATATGGTAAAATAAACATAAAATCTATATTTTGTATTTGGGATAAAAGGAGGTTTTTTTGAAAAAACGTTATTTTATTATTTATAGTACTATATTTGATTTAATAGCATCGCTATTCTATTTAGATAAAAATTGTTTCAATTTCGATTTAATATCTTTAAAACATGAAATGAATAAGTCAGAATATACACTTGATTTAGAACATTCAAAAATAAATTATATATTTGATTCTACCCAATTAGTAGATACATTAAATGGTAGTTTTATTCGAATATATTGTTTTAACTCGGCTAGTGATGCAATTTAACAAATATAACAAAGAGCAAATAAAAGAATTAGTAGAATTTCAAGAAAGATTTTTTGAATATACAATAATAACTTGTTAGATACTAGAAAGTATATAAGAAGAAAAATGAACTTTATTATACTAACTATCCCATATTTATTTTACTATATTTAACTTATAACATACTTTTTTACTAAAGATGATGGAGATGATTATATTGAAAAAATCAATACTAATACTAATTTTTATATTATGTTTAACTAGTATATTTCATACAAATAAAGCTTTTGCTTTAAATACAAGACAATATTCTAATGAAGAAATATCTAAAGTAGATATAAACTCAAAGGAGAAAATTTATCAAGATACAATAATTTGCTTATTTGTTCCATATATGCAAAAGGAAATAGATAATTATTATAAAGAATACTTAACTGAAATGCCAAGAGTTTTTCCTGATAGTGTTGATATAGTAAATATTAAACGAGTAAGTGGATATGGATATTTAATTCAATCAGAACTTATTGTTCATCCATTTGTTGGATCATATAATACTGTTGGAGATGATCGAATAATAATTGAAACAGGAGCTGAGGGAGAAGTTAAAATTATTAAATTTCAACATCTTAAAACCTATAAATTACCATGGAATTGGAAACATATAATAAAAAACATGTAAATAATGTATAATATTTAATAAGATGAATTATTTAAGTTATAGTTTTGATATTGCAAATATTAGTGAAAGGATAGATTATGCATAATAAAAATATTAATAACAAAATTATTAATATAATTGTTTCTATTTTATTAATTATGATGATATGTATGGGGATAGTTTCTGCTATTGCATGGAAAAAAACAAATGATTTGGTTTTTATTATATCTGGATGTATTAGTATTTTAGGTACTGTATTTAATATATATGTTTTTTCCAGATTAAAATCAAAATAATTGTACACATTTTTTAATTTATATAATGAGGGGATAAAACTTTGGAGCTTTATGCCAGAGGATGTAAGCCCCATTACTTTAATTTTGGGTCTTGCATATATTTTTTAATTATTTGGAGATTTATTGTTTTAAATGGAAAAGGAGCGTCGCTCCTGATTAAAATTTAATCATTTTGTAACAGCCCCTTTTTTAGATTCCATAACTAAGTTCTCAATGTCTTTATATTCCATAAAAATCCCGTCCTTTTCTAAATACTTATAAAGGCATTTCCAAATAAATAACTAATTAGTATTCTTGTCTTTTTTGTACTATACTACGTCAGCAAATGTAGGTCAGATTGTTATATTTGATATTAGAAAATATAAATCTAAAACATATATAGTAGTAAACAATAATATAAAAGAATCTTATCTGTATAAATTGTTAAAAAATTATACTTAGAGGTGTGAATAAAAGCCCAAAGTTCTTGTATTTTCTATTAGTTTATAAAATAAATAATATAGGTTATAATTGAAATAGAAACTTATTTTGATACTTAAAGGGGTGAAGTGATGATTAATATAGATAATAAGATAAATGATTTAAAGAATTATTTTAAATCTAATGATAATATAGTTGCAGCATGGTTTACTGGATCTTATGGAACAGAATATCAAAGAGAAGACAGTGATATTGATATTGCTTTATTATTTGAGAAGTCAATTGGTATTATGGAAGAAATGGATATAGCATGTAGAATTAGTGAAATCCTTGATTTTGACAATATTGATACTATTAATCTTTTATCTGCTCCTATAACATTAAAATTTAAGGTCATAGATGAGGGGAGAAGCATTTATGAAAAAGATTATTATAAAGTTTGCGACTTTATGGAAGAAATTTTCAATAAATATAGAGATGAAAAATATTATTTAGATAGATTTATGAAGGACTTTTATGAAAGTTATGGAGCTAGGAGAAACGGGTAATGGAAGTTTGATAAAAATAAAATAAGGAGGCAATTATTTGGAGTCTTACTTAGGTAAACTTGTTAAAGTTAAAATGGATAGACCATTAGGTTCTAAGCACCCTAAACATAACTTTATATATTCTTTAAATTATGGTTTTATTCCTAACACCATATCAGGAGATGGAGAGGAGTTTGACGTATACATTATTGGAGAATTTGAACCTTTAGAAACATATGAAGGATATGTTGTAGCAATAATAAAAAGAATAAATGATGTTGAGGATAAATTAGTAGTTTGTAAAGAATTAAAGAAATATAACAAAGAACAAATAAAGGCATTAGTAGAATTTCAAGAAAGATTTTTTAAATCTACAATAATAACTTATTAGATATTAAAAACTATCAGCACCTATTGCCTTTAGTTCAGTTAATTTTCTTAAAGCAGAAAATCTAAATTGATAACTACGTTTTACATTAAAATTTTCTCCATCTATTGGTGTTGCAAATTTGTTATTGTATAGTAGTGAAAATATGTAATAATATATTTATAATAATCTTTATGTGAGGGGCATGATAAAATGTATGATAGATTTTTAAAAGTACTTAAAGAAACTAATGGAATCAACAATTCGTTAAATCAAATTTTAAAATATGATTTTATTTATCATTCAAATAAAATTGAAGGAAGTACATTCACCACAGAAGCACTTCAAATGTTAATGGAAAAGAATATAGTTACAGGAACTCATACTTTAGATGATGTTCAAGAAACAGTTAATTCATTCTATACATTTAATTTAGTTATTGAATCTTTAAATGCACCATTATCATTGTCAATGATAAAAGAGTGGCATTCTAGTTTAATGTATAGGACTAGACTATATGATTTAGGATTAGCAGGAGTCTTTAAGAAGTATCAAAATAAAATATTAGGGGCTAATTTTAATACAGCTGATCCTTTAGAGGTTGAAAGCAAATTATTAAACTTAATAAATGAATATAATAGTTTAGAAAATGTTAAATTAGAAGATATCACTAGGTTTCAGCTTATATTTGAACAAATACATCCATTTCAAGATGGTAATGGGAGAATAGGACGTTTTATATTTTTAAAACAACTGTTAGAAAATAAATTGCCTCTTAAATATATGGATGGTGAAAGTTCAGAAGAATATAAAAAAGCACTAGCAAACTCAACTGGTATTAATGTAGATCCACTAGTGAATTATTTAAATAAACAAAAAGACTTTATTGAAGTAAATAGAAATATGTTTTAATCAAAAAGGCAATCTATATTAGGTTGTCTTTTTTAGAGGATTAATGTTTTGAAAAAGAACTGTGTATAGAAAAATGTGAAAACTGCGAAATTAAATCTCTATGTACTGAAATAGATAAGGTTTATGATATACTCACAAAAGCACTACAACTGCAAATACAATTAGCAATACATTTTACTTTAATATATATCTTTTTTCTAGGTTAAAATCAAAATAGCCGAGGAATTAGTAAACCATGAATAAAAGCGCAAAATTTATGTGTTTTTTATTAGTTTATAAAATATAGGTTATTATTGAAAGAATAGAGGGGTATTGAAATGGAATCTATGGCAGGTTTTTTTGGTATTTTAATAATTATAGTAATTGGAGGACTTTTAGGAAAAATAGGGGTGTTTATAAGTTTAATATTTGAGAAAAGTATAAGAATGTTAAAAATTATTGTGATTAATAAATTTAAACATTAATTATTGAAATAGGATTTTATTTTGATACTTAAAGGAGTGAAGTGATGATTAATATAAATAATAAGATAAATGATTTAAAGAATTATTTTAAATCTAATGATAATATATTTTCAGCATGGTTTACTGGAGCTTATGGAACAGAATTAGAAATTATGATTAGAGGATACAATAAAGAAAGTCAATTGCTATATTTGTAGACAAACATAAGCTTGAATTTTTTTGTATCCTTCTTTATAGAATAATTCGATATTTACTTTCGTAGTATACCTTATAAATTACTACAGAAATGTTTAATTTAACATGGCTATATATGATGTAAATTAGAAAAATCAATTTTATTACACTTGAACATAATTAAATCTTTTTATGCAGTTTCTATTTTATATACATATTTTCTCATTGTTTTATAGGTATCTAGATTTTCTAAGTAAATTTCTTTTCTTTCATCAGTTTCAACGTAGCCATTTTTTAATACATTTTTTATAGAACCTATATTATCTTCTAATATCCATCCATCTACTTCATCAATAAAGGTTAATTCACTTCTACTATAATCTATAGCAAATTTTATTATTTCAGTACCTAGTCCTTTACCTTTATATTTTGAATTTACTCCATGACCAGTTTCTATAATATTATTATTATTGCCAACTATATCTAAATACAGATATCCAACAGGTTCATCTGCTTCATCACTTCGAACTATAAATAAAAGCCTATCATCTCTTTTTAATTGATTTAAATACCAGTTTTTAAGATTAGGTTTATTAGGTTTTTCATTATGGCCTGTCCAATATATATTTTCATAATCGCTTCTTAAAATAAAGAAGTCTTCAAAATCTTCTTCCGCACATCTTTTAAAAAGAAGTTTCATGTAATAATTCCTCCAATCATAACTTAATAATAATACATATATTTTCATTAGAATTTTATATTTATCATCAGAATATAATATGAAAGATAAGATTTTCTGTGAGGTATGAAAATATTAAGTGATATTTTAGGCATAGCAATGAAACAATTATAGTAATAAAAATAAGTGATGTTAAAACAAAAAGGTGGTAATTTTATTGAAAAAGATATTGGCTATTACGGGAATTAGATCTGATTATGATTTAATGAGTAACTTATTTAAAAAAATAGATTCTGATGATTATTTTGAATTAAAACTTTTAGTTTGCGGAGCACATTTATCAAAAACTTATGGAAATACAGTTGATTTGATTGAAAAAGATGGGCTTTCTATTTTAATAAAGATAGAAAGCTTAATTGATTCTGATAGTAAAAGTTCTAGACTTAAAACTGCTTCTATAATGTTACAAAATTCAATTGATATAGTAAGTAGCTATTCACCAGATTTGATAATTTACGCAGGGGATAGAGAGGAGGTATTAATTGGTTCAATGCTTGGAGCTTTTTTAGGTATTCCAAGTGCACATTTTTTTGGTGGAGATTATACAAAGAGTGGATTAGTTGATAATGAGCTTAGAAGTGCTGCATCTAAATTGTCATCTATTCATTTTGTATCTACTTATGAGCATAAAAAAAGAGTTATGAATATAGGAGAATCAGAACATAGAATTTTTCAAATAGGAAGCCCTGCATTAGATAAATTTAAAACAGAAAAAATTGAATCTATGAGTACAATTTATAAAAAGTTAAATATTGAATCATTTAATAGCTTTGCTTTAGTAATATACCATCCATTAGATGATAAGTCCTATATAACATTTAAGAATATATTAAAGTGTCTTAAAGAACGAAAAATAAAAGCGTTTATAAGTTATCCTAATACTGATTCTGGAAATAAGGAAATTATAAACGCAATAGAAAAATATAAAAATGATAAGGATTTTTACTTTTATAAAAATCTAGATAGAAATACTTTTATAAATATATATAGAAATGCATCTTTTCAAATAGGCAATTCTAGTGCAGGTATAGTGGAAGCTGCTTGTGTTGGCATTCCTGTTATTAACATAGGAGTAAGGCAAGAAGGGCGTGCTGCAAATGAAAATGTGATTTTCGTTGGTGATGAATATAGTGAAGTAAAAAATGGAATAGAAAAAGCTTTAGATAAAGATTTTATAAATAAGTGCAAAAATATAAAAAATATTTATGGAGATTCAAACAGTTCAGAAAAAGCATATGAAATTCTTAAGAAATTAGAGTATAAAGATTATTTATTGAAATTGGAGGATCCAAATGAAATGTAAAAATGTATTAGTTATATCAGTACATCCAGATGATGAAACAATAGGGTGTGGAGGAACAATTCTTAAGCATAAAGATAACGGAGATAAAATTACTTGGCTCATATTAACAAGTGCTGAAACTAGATATGGTTATTCATATCAGCAAGTTATGGAGGAAAAAAAACAAGTTGAGAATATAGGGAAAGCTTATGGATTTGATAAAATATATAACTTAAAATTTGGACCAGCAAAGATAAATTATGATATCTTTTCAAATCTTATAAATAAGATAAGTGAAGTTATGTATAAGGTTAAACCAGAAATTGTTTATATGATTAATAGAAGTGATGTTCATACTGATCATCAAATAGGGGCTAAAGCTATATTAAGTTGCACTAAAAGTTTTAGGTATCCTTTTATTAAAAGAGTGCTTATGTATGAATGTTTATCTGAAACAGAAATTGCACCACAATTTCAAGAAAATATCTTTGTCCCAAATGTATTCTCTAATATTACAAAATATATTGAAAAGAAGTTAGATATATTAAAGTTATATAAAACAGAATTGCAAGATATACCTCAGCCAAGAAACGAAGAAAGTGTTAAAGCATTAGCAAGATATAGAGGATGTACCGCATGCACCAAATATGCTGAAGCATTTATGTTAGTTAGAGATGTTTTTTAAGGGGGAATTACTTTGTTAGAAGTGAGAGATTATAAGAAAAATGATGAAAAAGAGATTATGGGTTTATTCAAAAAGTCATTTAACCGAGATATGCATTATACAGAGTGGAAATGGAATTATAATGATAATATATGCAGTGATAAATTTATAAAAATTATGTGGGACGATGATGTTTTAGCAGGACACTATTCAGTATTACCAAGCAAAATGAATATTTATGATAAAACTTACACATCAGGTTTATCTATGACAACTATGACGTCTCCAGAGTATAAAAAACAAGGTATTTTTGTTAAATTAGCGAATGCACTATATGAAGAAAATTATAATAAGTTACCAATTATATATGGTTTTCCTAACAACAATTCTTTACATGGCTTTATAAAGCATTTAGGATGGAATCATATTTTAGATATAGAAATGTATAGTTGTTATACGTATAAATCAGAATTAAAATCTTTGAATAAAAATATAAAGAATGTTGAATTTTTAGATAATAGGGTTGATGTTTTATTTAATATCTTTTCAAAGGAGTTTAAAGAGTACAAGTTAATGATTAAAAGAAATAGGGAATATATTCACTGGAGGTATGATTTAAATCCATACAATAAGTATTACTACTTAGTTTACGAAAAAGATAACGAATATTTAGGTTATTGCATTTATAAAATATTTGAAGATGGAGATAAAAAAGTTTGCGATTTAGTTGATATAATTGGAATAAATAATAGAATTTATGAAGAACTTTTAAAATCATTAATTGATTTAATGGCTTGTAACAATATTAGAAAAATAAATTCATGGTTTATAAATAAAGATAAATTAGATATTGGTAAAAATTTAGGATTTAATAGAACTAATTTAATTACTCATTTTGGATTTAAGTTAAATTGTGATTTTATAAAATTAGATGATATGGATGTTGATAAATGGTATATAACTATGGGTGATTCTGATGTGTTTTAGTTAAGATTAGTTAAATACAAAAGTAATGAGAAAAAGATAGAAAAATCATGTTTTAATTTTCAGTTTTAAAAGGATAATGAGATAAATTAGCTTCTATTAAAAATATTTAATAATAAGCTAATTTAGTAAAAAGGGAGGAGGATTTTAAATGGGGGTATTTATAATAGCTGAGGCTGGAGTAAATCATAATGGTGATATTAATTTAGCTAAAAGATTAGTTGATATGGCAAAGGAATGTGGAGCAGATGCTGTAAAATTTCAAACATTTAAAGCAGAAGAAAGCACGGGTTCTTTTGCAGAAAAAGCAAAGTATCAAAAAGAAAATGACAAAACAGAAGAATCTCAACTGGAAATGATAAAGAAATTAGAATTGCCTTTTGAAAAGTTTAAAGAGATAAAAGAGTATTGTGACAAGAAAGGAATTATATTTGTATCTACACCAGATGGCATAGAGAGTTTAAATTATTTAGTAAGCCTTAATGTTGATTTTATAAAGATTGGATCAAGTGAAGTAACTAATATAGAATTTTTAAGAGAAATAGGAAATATAGGAAAGCCTATAATTCTATCTACAGGTATGAGTACATTAGGAGAAGTAGAGAAGGCTATAGATGCTATTTATTCTACAGGAAATAGAGATGTAAGGTTAATGCATTGCACTTCAGATTATCCAACTAAAGTGGAGGATGTTAATTTAAGAGCTATGGTTACATTAAAAGAGGCCTTTAAACTTCCAGTTGGATTATCAGATCATACATTGGGATTTGAAAGTGCAGTATCAGCCACTACTTTAGGTGCAGAATTTATAGAGAAGCACATAACATTAGACAAAAAAATGAAGGGGCCTGATCATAAAGCTTCTATGATGTTTGATGAATTTAAAGAATATATTATTCATATTAAAAATACAGAAAAATTATTAGGAGATGGAATAAAAAGACCAACAGAAAAAGAGAAAATTATAATGAATGATGCAAGAAGAAGTGTCTTAGCTTCTAGAGATTTAAAAAAGGGGACAATCATAGAAAAAGACATGATTGTTTTTAAAAGACCAGGGTATGGAATAAAACCGGAATTATATTATATATTAGTTGGAAGAAAGCTAAAAAGAGATTTATCAAAAGATGAGGTCATAAAGTGGGAAGATGTTTAAAACAAGCCTTTAGAAATTTTCTAAAGGCTTTAATTTGTATCATTTTCTTTTACTTTACTATCACTAAAATCTAGATGCATATTATAAGCTAAACCTGCAACTACTATTAATCCGCCTATTATTTTGCTAAGAGGAAACTGCCTAGAAATTAACCAATCTAATGCTATTCCAGTAAAAAGTTGAGCTACAAATATAAGTAATGTAACATAAAAAGCTGACATCTTTGGGGTTACTACACTGTTAAGCACAACAATAGCTACACCTAAAAGACCTCCTAAATAAGCATAAAATGGAACAGTATTTAATGAGGTAAATACAAATTTTTCTCTCATAATAAAAAAGAATAATATTGAAGTTATTGAGCCTGTAAAATAATTAAAATAACTTGATTCTATAAGACCTATTTCTTTAGAAAGTTTTGTATTTAGAATTCTAGAAACTACTATAATTACACCTGCTAATATAGACATTAATATATATATCATAAATGGTCCTCCTTTTAATATTAGAAGAAAGTCATAATACAGACACCAATTGTTATTATTGTAATGCCAATTATTTTTTTCTTATTAAATTTAATTTTTTGCATTCCTAGTAGTCCATATTGATCAAATATTATTGAAGTTAATGTTTGACCTAAAAGTCCTAGTGCCACTGGTAATGCTACTCCAATAACAGAAAAAGTTATATTGTTAAATAATATTGTGAAAATTCCAAGAGCACCAGCACTATAAAGATATAATGGCAAATGCATTTTAAATGGTATTTTTATTTTTTTATAAAGCATTATTATAACTAAAGCTAAATAACCTAAAATATGAATCACCATTAAAGAAGAATAATTTCCAATACCAGAAGATAATTCTCCATTACAAACAATCATAACTGCAATAAGTACACCAATTAATAAAGATAATAAATTATACATAGTATCTCCTTATAAAAATATAATTCTTGATTTATAAACTTAGTTTAAGCTATTATAAAGGAAATAGTGTAGGACATATGTCATATTGTAATGAAAATTATTAATTGTCACTAAAAAGGAGAGAAGTTTTTGGTTAAAGTAAACGATTTTAAAAGAATGGAAAAGTATATAGAAAAATACAAAATAAATGATATGTTTAGCATAGATATGAGAGAATATATGTCTTTATATATGTTTGGTAAGAATGAACATATATGTAAAGAAGAAGAGGTTTTAAATAAAATGTTTTTTGTGGTTGATGGTAAAGCCAAGGTATATAAAAATTTAGCAAATGGTAAATCATTGTTATTATCATTTTATAATCCATTTACTGTAGTTGGAGATATTGAATTTTTAGAAAATGATAGTGCGGATTGTAGTGTTCAAGCTATAAAAGATACGTATTGTATTGTTATTGAATTTTCAATAATTAAAGATAAATTAATGGATGACTGTAAGTTTTTAAGAAATAGATGTAAATATTTAGGGGAAAAGCTAAGATGTAATAGTAAGAATAGCTCAATAAATTTGCTTTATCCTCTTGAAAACAGATTAGCAAGCTATATTTTGGCATTTGTAAATGGAGATAATAATCTACGTTTTATATTTGAAGGTGGGTATAATGAAACAGCAGAACTACTAGGGACTAGTTATAGACATTTAAATAGAACATTAAATAAATTCTGCAGTGAAGGAATTATAAAAAAAGATGATAGGTCTTACATAGTAAATAATATTGATAAACTTAAATATTTATCAGGTGATTTATACAGATAATTAAAATAAATACATAATATTTTTTACAAACTTAATTTTATTTTCAATATTTGATAAACTTAAATAAATTTTATACGAAAATTAAATAGAGACAATGGAATTTAATGATATTAAAAATAAATTATGTTAGTTTCAATATTAGTTTAAAAAAAGGGGATGACAATATGAAGAGTAATATATTATTAGAATCAGGTACAGGAGAGTTAGAAATTATTGATTTTGTTGTTAATGGAACTCATTATGCAATAAATGTAGTAAAAGTTAAAGAAATAATTAAAATGCCAAACGAAAGTTTAACTAAATTACCTGATCCTAAACCTGAAGTAGCTGGACTTATATTATGTAGAGATGAAATTCTTACTTTAATTGATTTAAAATATACATTAAATAAACAAAGAGATCATGAATTAGGATCTAAAGTTATAATTTGTGAATTCAATAAAATTAAAGTTGCATTTAATATTGATGATGTAGTAGGTGTGCATCGTATTAAATGGGGAGATATAAGAAAGCCAGATGATTTATCTGAAAATTCATTATCTGTCGGAAACATACTTTTAAATGATAAAGTTTTAATTATGTTAGACTTTGAAAAGATAGTAACGGATCTTTGTCCAAGCGTGGGAATAAGTGAAGATAGACTTGTGAAGGTAAACTATAAAGATAGATCAGATATAAAATTAATCTTAGCTGATGATTCAGCACTAATTAGAAAACTTTTAAAAGAAACACTTACAAAGGCAGGATTTACTAATTTAAGATTATTTAATGATGGAAAGCAAGCTCTGGATTTCTTAAAAGGTATAGCAGAAAAAAAAGGTGAGAATTTTAAAGAAGAAGTTGACCTTCTTATTACTGATATAGAAATGCCACAAATGGATGGTCTTACACTTACAAGAAGAGTGAAAGAAGATGAAATATTATATAAATTGCCAGTAATAATATTCTCATCATTAATTACTGACGAATTAAGACACAAAGGTAAATCTGTTAAAGCAGATGCTCAATTGAGTAAACCAGAGATAGAAGAACTAGTACGTGTTATAGACAAGTTATTAAATAAGTAATTTTAATAACTCAAGGTAGAAAGGAGATTAAAATCTTTTCTACCTTTTTTATTTAATGTTAACTTGTATAAGGATTACTTTTATAATAAAATTATAAATGCATTATTTATATAGTGTTATTGGAATAATATTATTAATTGTATATAGTTTAAAGTTAAAATAAATGATAAGGTGTGTAACAATATGGAAGAATTTAAAAAAGTTATTGATGAAATTTTACAAGAAGAGATTATAAAAGTAGTTGTTAGTAATAAAATGAATAAAGATGTTAAATACAATAAAATAACGTTTATTCTTAAAGAAAATGAAAAGAATAAGTATTATCAAATAGAAAAGTTTACAGATAAACAAATTTTTCATGAAAATATACATATAGATGAGTTCAATGACAAGATTATTAAATATGTTGAAAACAATTATAAACAGCTTTCAGCATGGTCAGATACAAGTACCTTTGATTTAAAGATATCTAAAAAAGGTAAAATATTTTTAGGCAAGAAAAGATCTGATAATAAGAATCTTGCAAATAAATCTCATAATAAAGAAAAAAATTATATTTTAAAAGAGGGAATGATAATAGAGCCACTTATAGATTTAGGGGTATTTACTAAAGAAGGAAAAGTAGTTAACTCTAAATATGATAAGTATAAGCAAATAAATAGATTTGTGGAGATTATTGATGATGAAATCAAAAATAATTATTATAAAGAACTCACAATTCTAGATTTTGGATGCGGAAAATCGTATTTAACATTTGTACTTTACTATTATTTTGTAAAAATTAAAAACATAAATGTAAAAATGATAGGTTTAGATCTTAAAGAAGATGTTATTAAAAAATGTAATGATATTGCTAAAAGATACAAATATGATAATTTGCATTTTGAACTTGGAGATATAAACGGATTTAAATATAATAATAAAGTTGATATGGTTATAACACTGCATGCTTGTGATACAGCAACTGATTATGCTCTATATAATGCAATAAAATGGAATAGTAAAATGATTTTTTCAGTTCCATGCTGTCAACATGAATTCAATAGTCAAATAAAAACAGATTCTTTATCTATATTAACTAAGTATGGAATAATTAAAGAACGAGTTTCAGCACTTATGACTGATTCAGTTAGGGCTAATCTTTTAGAATGTATGGGTTATAAAACTCAATTATTGGAGTTTATTGATATAGCACATTCACCTAAAAATATATTAATTAGAGCATCAAAAGCTAAAATATCAAATAATAAAAAAGAAAAATCTTTATTAGAAGTTAAGAATTTAATGGAACAATTTAATGTTAAACCAACATTATTTAACTTATTAGAAAATGATAAATTAATATGCACACAAATAAGAGAAGATTAATATTAATACTCATTAAGATATAATTATTAAAAATAGAAAGTAGGCTTTTAGAAGTTTACTTTCTATTTTTGTTGTTTGTTTATTAGAAAAAATGTTATGATTTATAAAAAAGGCAAATAAGAATTAGTTAGACAATTTTATAGGATGTGGGGAATAATGAATTCAGTTAATCATTTTAGAACAATAACAAATCATAAATTATTAGTTATGAAATATTGCTTTAAAGTCGGGTTATATAAACAAGGTTTACTACATGATTTATCTAAGTATTCTTGGGTGGAATTTTCAGCAGGAATAAGATATTATAGAGGTGATGTTAGTCCTAATGGAATACAAAAAATAGAAGAAGGATATTCTAAAGCATGGCTTCATCATAAAGGGCGAAATAAGCATCATTTAGAATATTGGATAGATTATGGTGTAAATATAAAAGAAGGACTTGTAGGAATGAAAATGCCAACAAAGTATGTAGTTGAGATGTTTATTGATAGAATGTGTGCTTCGATGAATTATCAAAAGGAGAAGTATAGTGATAGAAGTGCATTAGAATATTACAATATAGGTAAAAATCATTATATTTTGCATAAAGAAACGAGAGAATTATTAGAATTTTTACTTAATAAACTTGCAGGTGACGGTGAAGAACTAACTCTTAATTATATTAAGAATAATTTATTAAAGAAATAAGGCTATGTTTTAGCAGAGTGTTGATATATGCATAAGTAAAGTGGACTGAGTAATTGAACTTAGGAATACTAGAATGAGATATAGTCCAATTTTAGCTTGCTCCAAATATAAAATTGAGACAAGCAGTAAATGTGACAATACTCATTAACTATTCTCAAAGTCCAATTACAATGCCACTTTTCCTATTGCAT
>NZ_JAMQHY010000224.1:0-468 GCF_023845705.1 Clostridium sp. ZBS15 | reverse complement strand
ATCCTGATGTATTATAAAATGGTACTTTACCTCTTCTTAAAATTTCATTTTTTAAAAGTGCAACTAAACTTCTTCCAATTCTCTTACTGCGATACTCAGGTAAAACATCAATTCCAATTTGCCACATATTTTTACTATCTGCACTTGCTCCTGCCATTCCCATTATCTTATCTCCATCAAATGCTGCAACTGCAAGCATATCTGGATTATTTTTATCAAAAGCAAGAGCTTCTTGAAATCTTTTATCATTTTTGAATTGGAAAATCTCTTCATACTCATACCATTTTACATTAATAATAGGATCTATAGATGTTATATTAGAATTTGGTAAGTAATAATGATGAATATCTACTATCTCATGACCAAACTCTTTTAATTTATAATCAATTCGTCTCAAATTACGATATTGAAAAAACCACGCCGAACTATAATTTTTTAAATTTTCTTCGCACCAATGTATAATCATAG
>NZ_JAMQHY010000223.1:0-291 GCF_023845705.1 Clostridium sp. ZBS15 | reverse complement strand
ATGTTAATATTCTTTATAGTCCCTGAATTAGCCACATTTCACACCTCCTGCACTTATTAAAACTCTTTTAATAAGTCTATTGTAACAATTTACCTTTTATACGTCAATTATAAATAAAAAATTTCTTTTATTTATAATTTCTATCAAAATAAATATAAAAATAGCCTTAACCAAGTAATTATAATTGATTAAGGCTGGTTCTACTATGTCTAAAGATGTTGGATAATTTGAATAGAAATTTTCTCTAAATAAACTATAGTTCTCCATCAAATTTTTTCTTATAATTCAAAT
>NZ_JAMQHY010000222.1:0-287 GCF_023845705.1 Clostridium sp. ZBS15 | reverse complement strand
ACGATGCCAACAATAATCCTCGAACCATCTAATGATAAGTATTCGCTATTGTGAAATAGTGTTGCTTCTGATGCTATTACAGGTGATATATCACATAGTGTAAGAGCTGAACCTGGATCTGCAAAAATTATTTCTTTAGTTGTCTTTAATACCTTGCTATTTATTTCATATGGCAATGTTATAAACGCTCGTTTTTCATCTATTATATATACATCTGAATCTTGAAACTTCTTTATTGCATTAACTATATCTCCTCTATATTCAACTACTGTATTTAAATTATTTTC
>NZ_JAMQHY010000221.1:0-301 GCF_023845705.1 Clostridium sp. ZBS15 | reverse complement strand
GTAGGTCCACTTACCGAAGTAAGTAATCGCTGCCAGTATCGCCAGTCCCCCGACGATAATTGCAGCGATCGTTACCATGACGATAGGTTCATGGAACGGTACTGCATCCAGTGATAATTTTCCGAACATCTTATCTTCCTCAACCCTTGGAGTTGGCGGATTCCGCGTGGCTCATGTCCATACCTTCCATTCCTTCATGCGAGCTGTGCTCACCTTCAGGTTGGGTCATGTCCATGCTCTTACCGTGGCCCATGAATTTGTTAATAACGTCCTTGAACAAATCAGGTTTCACGCTGGAGAA
>NZ_JAMQHY010000220.1:0-341 GCF_023845705.1 Clostridium sp. ZBS15 | reverse complement strand
TTTTACCATTATAATAATCTATATGTGTTTTTATTATATAATATAATTGAAAATTTTAGTATACACAATAATAAACTATACTTTTTGATAATTCTGTGTTTTTTGATTTGTTTTTAATCATCTTAAAACTTTATACATAAAATTAATATTTTTTGTATCTTTAAGACAATATACATTAATTTTTTATGAATTTTTAAGATTCTCTGTGTTTCTTAATATTTATTCATAGAATTGGTAATTATACATTTTTACTAATTATTACTAATTAATTTTTCTTTTTTTTAATTTAACAGAGGCCTACCCCATTTTCCCTTTTTCCCTACCCAACCCCCCCTCCGAAA
>NZ_JAMQHY010000219.1:0-272 GCF_023845705.1 Clostridium sp. ZBS15 | reverse complement strand
CAGATATTGCGGATCAGCAAACGACCTTTCGCCGTCACCTGAATTCCCTTCTCGCTAATATCCACCAGCCCATCTTTCGCCAGCGGCGACAGTAACTGCAAATCTTCGGCAAAATACTCAGCGAAATGCAAACCCCACTGCTGTTCGACAGCGTTAAAATCCAGGCGGAAGTTACAAATCAGCGCCTTGATAACATCGCGACGAATGCAATCATCACGGGTCAGCGTAATACCACGCCATAGCGCATTGCCCCGCTCATCCACTTGCTGGTA
>NZ_JAMQHY010000218.1:0-250 GCF_023845705.1 Clostridium sp. ZBS15 | reverse complement strand
CCTAAAGGCTTATATAATTCATAATATTACATAGTGAGAATCAAATATATAAAATTACATAATATGGTATAATGAAATGAAGATTATTAATAATAAATTATTAAGGAATAAAAAGGTGTGAAAATAATGAAAAATAGCAGAATACTTATGGAGAAACAAGCTATTAAGATATTAGAAAAAGCTGGATGGTATGAAAATAGAAAAATGATATATCACAATTTGCAAAAAGTTGTAAAGAAAATAATATAAA
>NZ_JAMQHY010000217.1:0-256 GCF_023845705.1 Clostridium sp. ZBS15 | reverse complement strand
TATTTACTCTCTGCTGGCAGATTGCCCTGGGCGGTCAGCTTGGGCCGGCAGTTGCCACTGCCCTGTTCGCCTTAAGTTTACCCATGCAGGGATTGTGGTGGCTGGGCAAGCGTTCTGTCACGCCATTACCCCCTGCAATCCTCAACTGGTTTTATGAAGTTCGCGGTAAATTGCAGGCGTCTGGACAGGTGTTGGCACCCGTTGAAGGCAAGCCTGATTACCAGGCATTAGCTGACACGCTTAAGCGTGCCTTCAA
>NZ_JAMQHY010000216.1:0-213 GCF_023845705.1 Clostridium sp. ZBS15 | reverse complement strand
AGCCTTAATAACGCCGATCTTCTTGTCGCCAGCGTCCTCGAGAACGACGTCGAACTCGTCCTTCTCCTCCTCAGCCGGAGCGTCGCCAGCAGCGCCCGGAGCGCCAGCTGCTGCAACTGCAACCGGAGCGGCAGCGGTCACGTCGAAGACCTCCTCGAATTCCTTCAGGAACTCGGAGAGCTCGATAAGGGTCATTTCCTTGAACTGCTCGAT
>NZ_JAMQHY010000022.1:0-30019 GCF_023845705.1 Clostridium sp. ZBS15 | reverse complement strand
CACAACATAAGCAGCTTTAATTATAATTTGTTTATCTTCTCTAACTTTATAATGTATAGCATCCATAAATATAAAGGAATAGGTATTTTCTAATAGTCTATTTTGCCATTCCGAAACCAAAGGTAATATTCTATTTGTTATATTTGATACAGTTTCTGCACTTACATCTACCCCATATAACGCTCTTATTTGGTCAGATATATCTCTTGTTGTCATTCCAGTTGCATAAAGTCCTAATATTTTATCCTCGATACCGTTAATGGATCTTTGATGTTTAGGAACTATTTTAGGTTCAAAATCACCTTTTCTATCTCTTGGTATATTTAGCTGTACAGGTCCGAGCTCTGTTTTAACAGTCTTTTTTGAATATCCATTGCGACTATTATCATTATTTTTTTCAATACTATCATACTTTCCGTATCCTAATGCTTCATCCATTTCAGCCTCTAAAGATTCTTGTAAAACGTCTCTAAACATTTCTTTAAGTCCAACTAAAATTTCATTAGCGTTACTAAAATTTTGCTCCTTTATGTATTCTCTTAATAATTCTTTCGACACATTTCCCATATAAAAAAACTCCTTCTTGTAATAATTTGTTATCTTAATTATTTCCAAGAAGGAGTTAATTTTATTCAGTTTACACAAAATTATTTACAGGGCCAACCATCTTAAAATACGAATGATTGCAAATATTGGAATATAATTAAGTGGCTTTGTTTAAAGGACTATTTTCTAAAAACATTTGTTTATGTATTTTAGGATCTCTTAATTCAAACGGAATTTGATTTCGGAGAACAGCAAATATATAGTTTATAATTTTGTGAATTATAGCTACCAAGGCTACTTTAGCCTTTTTACTTTTAAGGTTTATTTGATAACATTCTAATAAAACTTTATTTATAGGAATTCCATTACGATTTGTTCTTATAGACTCAAGTGCAACAGCATAGAATGCTCTTCGACCGATTAGTGTTCCACGTTTTGAAAATTTATTTTGATTACCTTTAAATTTACCAGACTCATTAACTGAGCTATCAATACCCAAAAGTCAACAAGGTGTTTAGGATTAAGAAAGCCATTAATATCACCTATTTCAGTCATTAGTGTGATAGCTGTTAATTGTCCTATGCCTGAAATAAAATTTATGAATTCAATATTATCGTTTTCAGATATTATTCAAAATTATAATAAAAAACATGAATTTACTTATATTGAGTTTGAGGAAGAAGACGATTCTCTTTTAGAAGAAGATGATAGCCCGTGTCCATATGAGGATTAGTAGATATCAGTAATATTGAAAGATAAATATACTCATAGAAAATATAAATTGAAAAAAATTAAATTAAGTTGAAATGTATTATTATAATTCAAGCTTAGAATATTTAAGATTAGGATGTTTAAAAATTAACTTAGTTAGTTTTTAAACAGCTTATTTAAAAAAATGGAATAAAATCAAATTATCTATTATGGTTATAGAATAATGTAGTTGATATAATATCCTAAATAAACAAGTAAAAGCTATAATTAAAGAAGGAAACACTTTAGTAAATAGATATGCACATATAAAAATGGTGCGTAGCACAACTGAATTCTTAAAAGAAAATGAAAAATTAAGTAGATTTATTTTCAATAAAAATGGAGATATATTAGTTGAAAGTGATGAAGATGATAATGTAATTTCTAGATTTACTAGGGGATATGAAATTGTCGCAGCTGATATTGGATATTATTCTAAGGAAACTCACTGATCACATATGTTTGCAGGAGTAAGTTCGAGTAACCAAATTATAAATTTGGACTCTCACTTAAACAGCTCGACAAATTACAGTTTATCAAGATATTATTATTCTATTGATGAACAGGGACGTACAGTATTTATAACAGATGGAAGCGGTGCTGTTATAAATGAGTACTGGTACGATACATTTGGAAATGTACTTGATTCAAGAGAAGAAGTTCATAATAGAATAACTGGTCTTATGTCAATATTTTGGACACCGAAAGTCAAACTTTAATCCTACAATTCTTGCTAAAATTATAATTAATAAGATATAATAGATATATGGACTTAAAGAAAGTGTGGTGAGTAATTTGCCTAAAAAACATGATTATGATGCAGCTTGGAAGACAATACTTGAAGCCTTCGAAGTAGAAGTAGTAGAAGTTTTATTTCCAGAAATATTTGATGAAATAGCATGGGAAAAAGGAACAGAAAGTTTAGATTTAGAGCTTGCAGAAATCCAAAGAGAAATATTTGATAAAGATAGTGCAGAAAAGATAATTTCAGATAAAATAATAAAGGTAAGATTAAAAGATAATAATAGCAAAATACTATTCATTCATGTTGAAGTTCAAAGCTATAGTAGCGATGAAGATGTCTTTGGAGAGAGAATGTTTAGATATTTCTATAGAATATGGGATAAATTTAGATATAAAAATAAAGATAAAAGTGAAGTTATAGCAGCAGCTATATATACTTATAAAGGCGAACGTGGAAAAGACACAAGATATGTGTATAGAGTTCCAAAGCTTGATGAGGAAATACTTGTATATAACTTTAGAACAATAGATATTGAAAAAATAGAATTAGAAAATATAAGTTATGATAATCCTTTAAAATTAGTATTTAAGATGGCGAAAACGCTTCTTGAAATAAAACCAAAAGATGAGGATGTTTATAAAGCAAAAATACAACTTGCAGAAGAGTTAGTTGAATACGATAAGATTAAAAATGAAGAACAAATAAAAGCATTAGCAGATTTTTTAGAATACTTATTTTTGATTGAAGATAAGGAATTAGAACAAAAATTTGAAGAATATAAAAGAGAAAGAGGAGGTGCTGTAAGAATGACAGTTGATCAAATAAGACAAAAGTATTATGAACAAAAAGGAAAAGAAATTGGAATTGAAGAAGGAATTCAAAAAGGAATTGAAAAAGGAATTGAAAAAGGAATTCAAGAAGGTGAATATAAAAAAGCAATAGAAGTTGCTAGGAATTTGTTGGATGTTTTAGATGATGAAACAATTGCATTAAAAACAGGCCTTAACATTGATGAAATAAAGAAACTAAGATTAAATTAAAGAATTAATAATTGAATACTAAATTGGTTTTTGAAAGCCTGTAAATAATATAATTTGAAATACTCCATTTATAAAAAATTTATAAATGGAGTATTTTTTCTGCAAAGAAATAAAGAAAAAACGGAGTATGGCAAACCAAAATATATAATTCACTTTTGTGTGGAGCATCTATCGAAGGAAAAGTTCTAGCTGTAAAAGAAGAGTTAGTAAAGATTCATTTAAATATAGACGAAAATCAAAGTGAAGAAGAAGCTTTTTGGTTTAGATCAAAAAGAAAATGAAAAATGATGAATAGGAAGGTAAATCATGAGATATAAAAGTAAAAAAGCATCTAATGAAACATCGGGGGAAATTTTAGAAAAATGGATTAAGATAATAATTTTTACATATTTATCTATGTGGGGAATTATGAATCTTTTTAGCAGAGTACTCATAAAAACAAATATGTATGGAGAGTTTTATAGAGATTTTATATTTTATTTAATAAGTATGCCAGGTATATTATTCTTTTTACTTGGGTTGATAATTAATGAATTAATTTATTTCTTTAAATGTAAAAGTTATAAAAAGGTAGCGAGTTTAATAATTATAGCATTGTGTATATGTGGTATTAGTTATAAACTTATAAAATATAGTGGATCTTATAGATGTTATAAGGATTTAGATTATGTTATTAATGATACTTATTGTGAAGATGTACAAGAATTGAATAATATTTATGAAAAAGTGATAACTGGAAAATATTCATCAACAACAATATATATAGAAACTATAGATTTTAAATTTCAAGCGGAAAGAAATATAGTAGAAAAAAGAGAGTTTAATAAGTTTAAAGCAAAATTTGATAATGTCAAGAAAGTAAGGATAAAATACTTACCTAATACCAATATCTTATTGAGAATAGAACCAGTAAAAGATGAAGGATAATTGAAGTAAAATAAAGATAATACAAATAATAAACTGTATTATCTTTATTTAATTTTGAAGGTAATTGTTCTGAAATTTATTTTAAGTAGAAAGAATTACATGTTAGATTTTAGGCGGAGCATCTGTTGAAGGAAAAGTCCTTGCAGTAGATGGAGAAAGAGTAAAGCTTTATTTAAATATAGACGAAAATCAAAATGAAGAAGAAGCTTTTTGGTTTAGATATGCACCACCATCAGTAAACATAATGTATGCAATTCCTAGCATTGGGGAAAGTGTAAGACTATATTTTCCGGGTGAAGACAACGAAGAACCAATTGTTACAGGCTGCAAAAGAAAAAATGGAGATACTTGTGGACAAACATCTAAAGCAACAAACAGATACTTTCAAACAGAGCATGGAAGTGAAATAGCAATGCTTCCAGGAGCTTTAAATATAAAAGGTAGCAGTAAAGAACCATTAAGTATAAATTTTGAAGATGAAAGTGGAATAACTCTTACAAGTCCAACTGGATTAAATTTAAATGCAGGTGGAGAAATAGTAATAAAAAAATATGAAATATAAATATATAGTAAGGATATTAAGGAGGAACTATGAAAATAATAGAAGTTTTAGGTTTGTATACAAAAGATTATTTATCTAATGGAGAATTTGAAGAATGGGTATATGATAATGATGAGGAATTAAATAGGTTATTTGCTGATACTATTTATTATGAAATAATTTCAACTAATTATAATGATAATAGACAAGTTGTTAGTTAAAAAAACGAACTACAAAAGTATTTACTATCTAATAATGATGATGAATTTAGTAAAATTAATGATAGTTATATTGAGAGAATTATTGATGATGTGGAGATTGATGATAATATAACTATGATATTAAAACGAAAATATGGGAAAAAAGACAGGGTTGAGATAAATTGTAGAAATATAAATTCTTTAATTGAGTTGCACAAAACCTTAAAAGAAAAATTAGAGTTTTCACAATATTATGTTATGAATTGGCATGCATTAAGAGAATTTTTAGAAGAAACTCTGTTGCCTAGAGTGATTATATTTAATGGATGGAGTCATTTAAATGAAATAATACCTAAGGAAGCAGGAAAATTGAAAGAAATATTAGTAGAATGTATTTCTAATGAATGTAAAGTAATATATAAAGATTAATTTTAAACCTCTCGATTAATTCTGGAGGTTTTTTTGAAAAGTATAATTGATGCAGGAGAAACAATTGGAACTAAAGGAGAAACACGTATTAGAATCATTCTATCTTATGATGGAGGAATGTTAAGGATGGATTAGAATTAAATTCTTATTCACAAAGTGATCCAGGTTTTAAACATACTCAAGACTATGTAGATAAAATATTTAAAGAGAAAAAAAGAAAAGAAAACAAGTTGATGATAAAAAGAAAGAATTTTTTGATATAGTAAAACAAGAATTAGACAAGGGAGTTAAATAGTATGAAAAAAGGATTTTTTGATATCAAAGTTATAATAATTTTAATTATAAGTTTTTATGTTGTTATAACAATTGCAGGATGCGATAGTTCCAAATTAAATGCGGAAAGTAATATTAAACCATCAGATACTAAGGTATTGAGGTATATAGCAGAAAATATTAATTATTATAATCAACAAATTCAAGAAAATAAAGAAATATGCGAAATAATCAGTAAAGAAAATTCAGAATTAGGATATGAGTATTTAAAATTTAATATAGATGATACAACGACTATGCAATTCTATATAACTACTGGAAGTGTTTTGATTAAAAAGAAAACAAAGTATTGGAAGGAACAAGCAATAATAGAAATAGATTTAGAAGATATAAACGATAAATATGCATGTGTTCGTATAGATTATGAAACTGGAGGCACTTGGTGCAAATATAAAATAAATGATTTTGAGAATCCAATCCCAGATGATGGAGAGTACCAACAAGCTCATTATATAATTACGCAGAGTATAAAACCAGAAGAGTTAAAAGAATTATGTTTGAACGCACATTCAATATATGATAAATTAGAGGAAATATATAAGAAAAATAATTTATAGTAACCTCAATTCTTTAAATTTTATAAATACTACAGGAAAATAAAAATTTTAAGTAAAGTTAATTTAATAGAAAAATTATAGTAATGAGCTGTGGCATTAGCAGATTAAAAATCTGTTTAGCAAGAGCTTCTTTTCTTATTTTCTTTGTAAGTGTCAAAAAGGTTCTTTCCAATGTTGTTGGATTAAAGATAAATGAAGAAACAGAAATTACAGAAAAAACTTTTGAGTATGATATTCATGGAAATATAATAAAAGAAATAGATAATGATAAAAATGCTACATTATTTAAATATGATTTATCTAACAACTTAATTGAAAAGAAGGTTCCTGTTGAAATAGTAAATTCAGATTCAAATGAAAGCTCAGATAATAAAAATTCAGAAAGTAAAATTAAGTATCAAGTAACTTCATATTGCTATGATAAAAATGGAAATAAGATATTAAAAAAGCAAGGAATTGATGCTATATTTGAAGATGAAATATGCAACAATTATAATGAAATTTACTTATGATAAAGAAAATAGACTTATAGAAGTTAAAGATAAACGTGGAGCTAAGGCAAGATATAAATATGATTGCTTAAACAATAAAATATATGAAAGCTTTAAAATTAATGATACTACAAATAAAATAATTCATTATGTTTATGATAAAGTAGGAAATTTAATTAAGAAGAAAGAAGAGATAGATGGTAAATTTATATCGTCTAAGAATAAAGGAAAAAATATTTGGTCTATAACAAAATATGAATATGATAAGAATGGAAATCTAACTAGGATAATAACGCCAAAGGGATATGAAATATTAAAAGTTTATGATGAAATTGATAGAATAGTTAAGCAGGTTCTTGCAGAACAATATGATAGTGAAAAAGATAATGGGGTAGGAACAACATATTCTTTACTTATAATATAACGAAACTTAGCTTGAAATTTTCAGGCTTTTAGTTGAGTATATCTAGGGTCGTGTAGTTCTTAGTGATAAAAGAGCGTTAGAAATACTAGACATCAGGAAAACAAGGAAATACAATAAAAGAAGAAACAAAAGATGGAAATAACATCTTTGAATATAATACATTAAATCAAGCAGTAAGAGCTATAATTAAAGAAGGAAACACTTTAGTAAATAGATATGCACATATAAAAATGGTGCGTAGCACAACTGAATTCTTAAAAGAAAATGAAAAGTTAAGCAGATTTATTTTCAATAAAAATGGAGATATCTTAATTGAAAGTGATAAAGCTTATAATGTAATTTCTAGATTTACTAGGGGCTATGAAGTTGTTGCAGCTGATATTTTAGATGGAAATGTGGATTTAGGAGAAAGTCAAAATCTACAACCTAAATCTAAATATAATAGATACTTCTATACTGTTGATGAACAAGGAAGTACAGTATTTATAACTGATAGAGATCAAAAAGTTAGAAATGAATATTATTATGATGCTTTTGGTAATGTTCTTGATTCAAGAGAAGAAGTTCATAATAGAATAACTTATACAGGTCAACAATTTTAATATTTATGTTTAAGAAAAGTTTTAAATAGTATATAATTATAGATATAGAACAAAGTATTAATAATATAAGATAATGGACTCTTAAAAGGGGTGAATAGATTGTCAAAGAAGCATGACTATGATGCAGCATGGAAAACAATACTTGAAGCATTTGAGGTGGAAGTTGTAGAAGTATTATTCCCTGAAATATTTGATGAAATTGCATGGGAACTTGGGACTGAAAGTTTAGATTTAGAGCTTCAAGAAATTCAAAGAGAAATTTTTGATAAAGATAGTGCAGAAAAGATAATTTCAGATAAAATAATAAAGGTAAAGCTTAAGGATAATAATAGTAAGATTTTATTTATTCATGTTGAAGTTCAAAGTTATAGTAGTGATGAAGATGTTTTCAGTGAAAGAATGTTCAGGTATTTTTATAGAATATGGGATAAATTTAGATATAAAAACAAAGATAAAAGTGAAGTTATTGCAGCAGCTATATATACATATAAGGGTGAACGTGGAAAAGACAAGAGGTATGTATATAAAGTTCCAAATATAGAAGATGAAATTTTAGTTTATAATTTTAGAACAATAGATGTTGAAAAAATAGACTTAGAAAATATAAGTGATTATAATCCACTTAAATTAGTATTTAAAATGGCCAAAACGTTACTAGAAACAAAGTCAGCAGATGAGGATATTTATAAAGCAAAAATACAACTTGCAGAAGAGTTAGTTGAATATGATAAAGTTAAAAATGAAGAACAAATAAAAGCATTAGCAGATTTTTTAGAATACTTATTTTTGATTGAAGATAAGGAATTAGAACAAAAATTTGAAGAATATAAAAGAGAAAGAGGAGGTGCTGTAAGAATGACTGTTGATCAAATAAGACAAAAATATTATGAACAAAAAGGTGAAGAAAAGGGAATTAAAAAAGGAATCCAAAAAGGAATCCAAAAAGGAATTCAAGAAGGCGAATATAAAAAAGCAATAGAAGTTGCTAGAAATTTACTGGATGTTTTAGATGATGAGACTATATCATTAAAGACAGGCCTTAGCATTAATGAAATAAAGAAACTAAGGTTAAATCAAAATAATTAAGAATTAAAGTAACAGCGATAACATGAGATAGTGGTATTGCTGTTATTTTTTTATCTAAAAGAATTATATTTACGATACACAAAATAGACTTACTCATTTTACAAATGTAAGTGGAAATACAGCAAGATTATTTTATGATAAAAATGATAGAATAATAAAACAAGTATTACCAGAGCAATATAAGCAAGAACAAGACAATGGAGTAGGAACAACTTATTCTTACAACTTAAAAGGACAAGTTGTAGAAGTTAAAAATGCTTTAGGAGAAACAGTTACTTTTTAGAACCATCAATAATTGATTTAGATTAGTAATAAATAATTTTTTGTAATTAATATTCCTCATTTTAGTATTAATTAAGATGAGAGACTTATAATTATTAAAATTTCCACAAAAGTGAAAATATAAATCTAAAGTATAATTAATAAGATATAATAGAGATATAAAAAATGAACTTTTTTATAGAATATGGGATAAATTTAGATATAAAAACAAAGATAAAAGTGAAGTTATTGCAGCAGCTATATATACATATAAGGGTGGAAAAGACAAGAGGTATGTATATAAAGTTCCAAATATAGAAGATGAAATTTTAGTTTATAATTTTAGAACAATAGATGTTGAAAAAATAGACTTAGAAAATATAAGTGATGATAATCCACTTAAATTAGTATTTAAAATGGCCAAAACGTTACTAGAAACAAAGTCAGCAGATGAGGATATTTATAAAGCAAAAATACAACTTGCAGAAGAGTTAGTTGAATACAATAAAGTTAAAAATGAAGAACAAATAAAAGCATTAGCTGACTTTTTAGAATATTTATTTTTAATTGAAGATAGAGAATTAAAACAAAAATTTGAAGAATATAAAAGAGAAAGAGGAGGTGCTGTAAGAATGACAGTTGATCAAATAAGACAAAAATATTATGAACAAAAAGGGGAAGAGAAAGGAATCGAAAAAGGAAAAATTGAGATTGCTAAAAATTTATTGGATGTTTTAGATGATGAGACTATATCATTAAAAACAGGCCTTAACATTGATGAAATAAGAAAATTACGATTGAATTGTAATTAAAAATTAAGTATTAAATTGTGAATAACATGATACCATTTCAAATGCTTCCACTATAAAAATTATTTTTTGTAGTGGGAGCACTTTTTTATACTTCAATTACTTATAAATGAAATATTAAAAGATTATTCAGGTTACTCTTTTAATCAAAATATAGGGAGAGTATATAATTTATAATGAATAACGGGAGGGACTATTGAAGGAAAAGTTCTAGTGGTAGAGGGAGAAAAAGTAAATATTCATTTAAGTGATTTTTTAGTTTATTTTGTAAACTTAATGTAAAGAAATGTCTAATATGAACGAAAATATACTATATATAGATTATGTTTCTAAAAATGGAATTAATTATTATAGATTTAAAATGGAATAAGAATCTAAAAAATATAGGAAATAACTTAATGATAGGGTTTGTAAAAATTATTAAATAAGATGTTGAACTATAAAATAAAAATCACTTTTAAAATCCTTAATAGAAGTGATTATAATAAAAAATGTGAAGTATAACATAAGAAAACTAGAATTTGTAATAAGAAGAAGGAAAAACAGGGGGATGAATAATGGCCATTATTGGGATTGATTTAGGAACTACTAATAGTTTGGTATCTTATTTTACTGAGGATGGACCTGCTATTATACCAAATAGATTAGGAGATTTATTAACTCCATCTGTAGTAAGTATAGATGAAAATGAGCAAATTTATATTGGAAAGATTGCAAGAGAAAGACAAAGTGTTTATCCAGAGAATACTGTTTCTATTTTTAAAAGAAGTATGGGAAGTGAAAAGGTATTTAAGATTGGCAGTAAGGAGTTCTTACCAGAGGAATTATCTTCTTTTGTACTTCGTTCTTTAAAGGAAGATGCAGAGTTTTATTTAAAGGAAGAAGTTGTCGAAGCAATTATTAGTGTACCAGCGTACTTTAATGATGCACAACGTAAAGCAACTAAAAGAGCAGGAGAACTTGCAGGATTAAAGGTTGAAAGATTAATTAATGAACCAACGGCAGCTGCTATAGCTTATGGACTTAATCAAAAGAAAGATAATACAAAATTTTTAGTATTTGATCTTGGTGGAGGCACATTTGATGTTTCTATTTTAGAATTATATAAAAATGTTATGGAAGTAAGAGCTGTAGCTGGTAATAACTATTTGGGTGGAGAAGACTTTACAGAAATAATTGAAAATATGTTCATTAATTCATATAAGCTTGATAAGAAAAATCTTGATAATAAAACTTTATCTAATATAAAAAGACAATCTGAAATTACTAAATTAAGTTTTAGTAAAGAAAAAGAAGTAATAATGAAATGTAAGGTTGAAGAGGAAGTATTAGAATATAGCTTAAATTTAGATGATTATGAAAAGTCATGTCAGTTAATACTGAAAAAGCTTAGAAGACCAATTGAAAGGGCTTTAAGTGATGCATCTATAAAGATTAGAGAAATAGATAGCATTGTTCTTGTTGGAGGTGCAACAAAGTTACCTATTATAAGAAATTTTGTTGCTAAATTATTTGGAAGATTGCCTCTTGTGCATATTAATCCTGATGAAGCAGTATCTTTAGGTGCTGCTATTCAAGGTGCTATGAAATCTAGAGATAAGGCTATTAGAGAAATAGTTCTAACCGATGTGTGCCCATATACATTAGGTACAAGCATTTCTATTGAAAAAGCCAATGGAAATTATGAAAGTGGACATTTTTACCCAATAATTGAGAGAAATACTATAATTCCTGTTAGTAAGATTGATAGATTATATACCATATATGATAATCAAAAGTCTATATCAGTAAAGGTGCTTCAAGGCGAAAGTAGATTATCTAAAGATAATATTTATCTTGGAGAAATCAATGTACCAGTTCCAAAGGGAAAAGGTGGAGAACAATCTATAGATATACGTTATACATATGATATTAATGGGATATTAGAAGTGGAAGTTACAGTAGTTAGTACTGAATTTAAGAAAAGAATAATTATAAAAAATAATTCCAATTCTATGAGTGATGAAGAGGTTGAAAAAAGGTTAGAAGAACTTAAGGAACTTAAAATTCATCCAAGAGAGGAAGAAGAAAATAAACTTCTTTTATCTAGAGGTGAGAGGTTATATGAAGAAAATATAGGGAAAAAAAGAGAATATATAGCTAAACTTCTTGAAGAATTTGAAAATGTATTGGACAAACAAGATAAAAGAGAAGTTCAGAAAGTAGCAAAAGATCTTAAAGAAGTATTAGAGGACATTGATGATGAATGGCTATAGGAGGATTTTATGGACACGTGGTTAGTACTAGGAATAAAAGAAACTAAAGATAAAAATTTAATAAAAGAAGCTTATATGGAAAGATTAAGTATTTATAATCCTGAAGATGATGCTGAAGGCTTTCAAAGGTTAAGAGCAGCTTATGAAGAGGCTTTGAAGATGGCAGATGAGTGTAATATAGATGAAGATAACTCCCCAGCAGGAATATGGATTAATAAGGTTAGAAAATTATATAATGAGTTTTCTTTAAGGATTAATGAAGAATATTGGAAAAAGTTATTAGAAGACGAGGTTTGTTTTCAGTTGGATTCAGCAGAAGAAGTTAGTGATAAGCTACTTACTTTTCTTATGGATGAATATTATATGCCAAGTAAGATATTTAAGTTATTTGATGAAAGTTTTAACTGGAGTGAAAAAGAAGAAGAACTTAAACAAAGCTATCATGAAAACTTTGTTGATTTTTTAATGTATAAAATAGACAGTAGTGATGATATAAGATATGAACTTTTTAACTGCGATGAAGATAGAAATTATGATGAATTTATATATCTTTTTTATGAATTAAGATCAGCATTAAAAGAGGATAAACTAGATGAATCAAAAAAAATATTGGATAGGGTAGATGGTCTTAATATTGATCATCCAGACATGACTATATTAAAGATTAAGTATCATCTTTATACTAAAGAATTTGAAAAGGCTAAAAAATTAGGAGATAAACTAATAGAAGAATATAAAGACCAATATTCTTATTTTATATTAGCACAAGTTGAATTTTATTTAGGTGGAGAACATATACAAAAAGCTAAGGAATATTATGAAAAAGTTCTTGAGGAAGATGGAGGAAATATAGGTGCTATAAAAGGTCTTGCAGATTGCTATTTTGAATTTGGTGAATACGAAGATGCAAAGGAATATTATATAAAAGTGCTAGAGATTTATCCTTATAATGAATATATAATGACCTGTGTTCGTGATACAAATTTAAAGCTTATAGAAAAGTATAAAGAAGAAGTTAAGAGTGCAGAAGGCAATGAGTTTAAATTTAAATTAGCTTGGCTGCAATTTCAAGTATATGCTTATGAGGATACAAAAGAGACTGCTGAAAGCATAAAACCAGAAGATGATGAAAAGTGCGAGTACTATGATTTATTAGGAAGAACTTATTCTGAATTGAAGAGATATGAAGAAGCTCTTGCATTATTTGAAAAGTGGTATGAGATAAATGATGATGAGAATAATACGCCATATATTTGTGTTCAAGAGGGTAGACAACTTGAAAATTTAAATAAATTAGATGAAGGTTTAAAATGGTATAATAAAGCTTTAGAATTAAGACATAACTATGGAGAAGCTAATTTTAGAAAGTGTAGAGTGCTTAATAAATTAAATAGATATGAAGAAGCTGTAGATGCATGCAATATAGCATTAGAACTTGATGCGAATAATGCACATGTGTATTTATGCAAAGGGGAAGCTCTTTATAAATTAGAAAACTTTAGAGAAGCGCTAGAAAGCTTAGAAGAGTGTATAAGCATATATCCTTATTTTACAGATGCGTATAGTATTGAAATTAAAATATATTATACAGTAGGACAGTATGAAGATGCCTTAAGCTTAATAAAGCAAACTGAAGATTACGATATAACCAATAGAGAAATTCAGATATATAAAGTAAGAACATTAAGAAAATTAGAAGAATATGATGAAGCTTTTGATTTAGCTAACAAACTTTTAGAAGAAGAAGGCAACAAAGATGAGATTTACTATGAGTTATCTTTATTAAGTTCTTATGAACAAGAGTATGATAAAGCAATTTCTTATGTTAATGAGTGTATAAAAATAGACGAAGATAAATTAAGCAATTATTATTTGCGTATGAGCATATATAAGGATTTAAAACAATATGATAATGCTTTAAAAGATGCGGATATAATTATAAGCAAAGGTAATAATCAAGATGTTGCTTATGAGAGAAAAGCAATGTTATATGATGAAATGGGCTTATATAAAAAATGCATAAAGTGTTATATAGAAGCTATAAAAATAGAACCTAACTATGATGAATATTACAATAGTCTTGGACTAGCTTACGAAAAATTGGAAAAGTTTAAAGAAGCTCTTAAGTGTTATGAAAAAGCTATAGAGGTAAATCCTAAACAAATGTATTCCTATTGTAATATAGCTAATTTGTATGGAAATTGGCGTGGAGATTATGAAAAGAAAATAGAGTATCTAGAGAAACAAATGGAATTTAATAGTGACTATGAATATTTTTATAATACAATAGCTGCAACTTATGCTTATGACTTAAACGATTATGAAAATGCAATAAAGTATTTTAGTAAGACAGCAGCTATAGATAAGGAAAATGATTATGCTTTTGTAAATTTAGGATATTGCTATGGCTTATTAGAAGATTATACAAAAGCTATTGAGTGCTATACAAGAGGATTAGAAATAACAGGTGGTAACGAATATATATATAATCAACTTGGAAACTTATATGAAAATGATCTGAATGATTATAATAAAGCAATTGAAAATTACAAGAATGTTATGAAGTTAAACCCTGAAGATAGAAATGGATATTCTGATATTGCAAGTTGTTATAGAAAGTTGGAGGATTATAGCGAAGCGTTAACTTATTATCAAAAGCAAATTGAAGCAACTGGTAAGACTGCTTATTTATATAATTGTATAGGTGTATTATATGAAATAAGATTTGAAGATTATGAAAAGGCAATTGAAAATTATAAAAAAGCAGTTGAACTTGATCCTGAACATAAGGATGCATATAAAAATATTGGAGATTGTTATGAAAAAGCATGGGATAATCATGAGGAAGCTATTAAATATTATAAAAAGCAAGAAAAATACTTAGATGATACAAGGAAGATTAGCCTTGAAATAGCGGATTCATATGATGAATTAGGTAAGATAGAGAGCGCTAAAAAGTATTATAAAAAGGCATTAGAGTATTATCTAGAATTAATTGAAGATGGTGAAGAGCATGCTTGTACTTATAAAAGCGTAGCGCGTTGTTATAGTAAAATAGGTAATAATGATAAAGCTTATGAATTTTATATAAAGGCAATTAAAACAGCACCAATTAGTTGTGATTGTGATGAAAAACAATGCCATTCAGGATATTTTGGTATTGGTAAAATCTATAAGGAAAATAAAGAATATGACAAGGCTTTAGAATATTTTGATAAAGCTTTAAAAATAAAATCAGATGATGAGGAATACAAAGAAGAAAAAGATAAGGTTTTAAAATTAATTAAAAAATAATGCTTTGTTTTAAAATTGGATTGATATTTTATTATAAATAAAAATATTATTTAGGTTCAGGGCTTAGATATTTAAAAGCTAATCCTAATATTGAAACAATGGCTTATTAAATAAATTTATACAAGGGGTAAAAATAATAATGAATGATGAAACAAATATGGGAAACCATAAGTCTAATGAAGAAAATATCAGCAAAGTAGCTGATAAAAAAGTAACTAAAACAGAGGGACAAATTACAATTAATGAAAATGAGAAGACTATTGAAAGTGGACTTCAAAGTAATGAGAATGGTGAAAATTATTCAAATTCACCCAATGAACCAAGCAATGAAAATTCACATAGTGAAAATCAACAACAAAAAAAGCTTAATAAAAAAAATAAAAAACCATTAATAGCAATAACATGCATCATAGCAACTGTGGTACTGATTATTGCAATAGCAAGTTTTTCTATAGTCAATAATCCTAAAGTGAAGGTGGTAAAAGCACTTAAAGCTACTAATGATGAATTAAATTCTAGAAAAACATTTTCTGAACAAGTAACAGGAGAAAAAGATTTCTTAAATGTATATGATAAGGGATTAAATCAAGAAATGGAAATGAATATGGTATCAAGCAATATAGAGGAATTACAAGAGGCTTATGGTACAGGATTTAAATTAACGTCCGCTATAGATAATGATAATAAAAAAGCTTTAATAAGTTTATCAGCAAAATATCAAGGTCAAGACACAGGAAGCTTTAATGTTTATACAGATAATCAAAAACTTATGGTTAAATTACCATCAATATATAGTAAATGGTTTATGTTTGATTGTGAAAATATTCAAAATCAATATAATAATTCTATTTTTGGACAACAAGGAAGAATGCCTAATGATGAAATAACATTAAAAATGTTTGAAGATGATGAAATACCAACATATAATGAACTTAAAGAGGTTTTAGTTAAAGGCTATTTAAAATCTCATGAAAATGATTTATCACAAATAGCTGATAGTATTATAGTTAAAAAGTTAGATAAGTCTAAAGAGATTATGATTAATGGAGTAAATCAAAAATGTAAGGGATATGATGTGTCCATTTCTAAAAATGAAATAGATAAGTTTTTATTAAGTATTTATGATTATTTTGAAAATGATACAGAGGCAAGAAATATATTAAATAGATATTTTAAAAACTTTAATAGTATATCTACTGTGAAAAATTCAGATGAAATGCTTGATTCATTTAAGAGTTTAGAAAAGTTTATATCTTATTTAAAAAATGATTTTTCAGTAAATGATATCTCTATGAAAGTTTATGTTGATAAAAAAGGTAGAGCTGTTAAGACTGATTTTGATACAGGTATAAATATGAAAGATGATACTTTAAAAATCAATTCATCAATTGAATATAAAGGAAAAGATAATATTGGTGATGACATTGATATATCTATGCTTTTTGATAATAATGGTGTACAAGCTAATGCAGATATGAATTTAAAAACAATAAATGAAGAATCTAGCACTCAAAATGTATTTTCAGGTAAAATTACTAGTCATGGAGAAACACTAGGTATTGATTTAAATACTAAATATGATACTGAGAGTAAAAAATTAAATGGAGAATTTAAGTTTGGTGCTAATGGGGAAGAGATGACTTTTGCTTATAATGGTAAATATGATTTTAATAAAGAAAATAAGTATTTAAAATTTGATTTTGATAAAATTAATTTTAATAAAAATATAGCAAATACTAATGAGTACATTACTCTTGATTTTTCATATGGAAGAATGCCTTTAAATAAACCTATTGAAGAACCAAATGAGGAAAAGGTAGAAATATTTAAAATAGATCAAAACAAATTAGTAGAAATTTTTCTTGAAATAGAACAAAATACTGATAAATTAAAACAAACTTTAAATTTATAATTATATTAATGTACTAGCGTTAGAAGAAAGAAGTATATAAAAAAATATATTAGATCAAAAGAAAAATGGATTTGTGTAATGCAAATCCATTTTTCTTTTTTGTTTATTCCCATAAACCACTTTTATTTACATAATATCCATTTACTTTAGTATCTACTGCCATTGAACCATTTGATTTTAGGTAGTACCAATTACCGCTAACATCTTTAAATCAGCCTGTTTTCATTGAACCATCTGTATTTAAATAATACCAATCTCCATCAGTATCTTTAAACCAGCCAGTATTCATATATCCACTATTTGATAGGTGATACCATTTATTATTATCTTGTACCCAACCTTTTTGCATTATACCTTGATTATCCATATGATACCATTTACTATCTAATGTTTTAATCCAGCCTGTTGCGACTTGTCCATTTTCAACATATAGCCAATTATCATTTATTTTATTCCAATTATTATTTTTCAAAGATTGAATTTCCATATTTGATAATATGTATTGAGTTTGATTGTTAGCTTGTATTTCAACTGAATCATCTTGAATAGTATTTATAAATATTAATTTGTTTGTTACATTATCTAAATTATAAATATACTTTTCTTTACTGTTTAATTTACTAGCATCTATTTTAATTGAATTAATGTTAGCATTTTCTGCATTATTTGTACAAGAAATATAGATATATTCCTTGTTATCTGATTTTAAGTTAGCTATAGTTCCTTTTAAATCACCACTATTAATTTCATAAATTTCGTCTAAAGAGATTTCTTTGTCAACAGTATTAATTTCAGTCAATATTTTAGCTACATTTTTTACTGTACTTACTATATTTAAATTTGATGAATCACTAATATTAATTTTATTGGTATTAATATTCTTATTTTCATTTGTTATAACTATTTTGCTTTCAGATGATCTTGAACCTGAACTATTTTTTTCACTAGAACCGTTACCTCTTGAACTACCACTTGAACCGCCAGTTGATGAAGAATCATGGTTTATTTTATTAGGTTTTATTATATCTGGAACTTTTTCTTGTAAATTATCTATTGCTGTTTGCAAATAAAGTAATGCATTATCTATATCAATTTGAGTTATATCATCTCTATCTAATATATTTTTAGCTTCATTTAATGAATCTGAGAATGTATCCCAAGTATTATTTGTATAATTACCTTTAAGCTTATCTTTATTAGCATTATATAGTTTTTGCAGATTAAATTTATTAAGTTTTATAATCTCTTGATGTTTCTCTTTTAAATTATCTATTGCTGTTTGTAAACGAGCTACTGCATTATCTACATCAACTTGAGTTATATTATCTCTATCTAATATATTTTTAGCTTCATCTAATGAATTTAAGAATACAGCCCAAGTTTCATCTGTATAATTTCCATTTAATTTATCTTTGTTATCATTATATAGTGTTTGTAAATTAAACTTATTAAGTTTTATAACATCTTGAACTTTTTCTTCTGACTTATCTGTATCAACATCTTCAGTACTACTTAATTCGTATTCTTTGGTTGAATATTTAAGATTAGTATCATTTTTGCTTTGTCCAAATTTAATATTTAGTTTATTATCTTTTATGTAAAATTGTACAGAATATGATCCGCTTGTAAAGTTAAACTCAGACCTTAAATTTTTAAAAGTTTCTATTTGTTTATCATCTATATTAATTTTTTTAATTTCAAGTTCAGATAAATAATATATATCTTTATTGTGAGCAGTTAAATTTACCATATTAGCACTTGAGGTTATATTTCTACTAAATAAAATTTTATTACTACCATTTAAATTGCATTTCCATAAGTCAGCCCCATCTAAATAGTATAATTTATCTTTAATTCTTACCGCGTTTTTTTCACTAACGCTATTTCCACTTACTATTCTAAATAAATTGTCAAAGGTTGTATCAATACAATTTCCAGGTATTGTAGATGTCCATGTATGTATCTTACTCATTACACTATCTGAACAATTAAAATTTTTATACATAATTTTATTAGTTTCTGGAGTAGGGTCATCCCATGTTAAATCTGTTTGATAGTAATTTCCATCTATATTTACATAGTTCCATGCATGATCAGCATTTGTGACTATTCCAGCTTCAATACCATATTTATTTAATAAAAGCATATTAGCTTTTGAATATCCATCACAAACAGCTACTTGATTAACAAGTGCACCATATGATGTATGTGAAATATTTGGAATTGTATCTTTATCATAATTATCTTTATCATAAGTGCAGTTTTGTGTAATATAGTCGTGAGCAGCGTATTCTATTTCTAAGTTTGTTGAGCAGTTATCTAAATATTTTTGTTTAATAGCAGCTATTTTGCTATTTAGTTTTTCTCTCATTTTATCTATAACATCATTACTATATTCATAAGTCACTTGTATATCACAGGAATTTAATTCTCCAGAAGATTTAATTGTACACTTACCGAAATTTACAGAAGTTGGACTAGAATAGAAAATTTGTGGATTTTCATACATCACATCAAAGTATAAGTCGAGAATTTTATTTTGATTATTTTTTATATCATCTATATTAACAAGATCTTTTATATCAATATCAGTCTCATAATTTTCAATTCCACTTTTAATTCGTTCTTTAATTTTTTCCTTATTGCTTTCAAAAAGACTAAAATTAGAATATCTTTTTACACGTCTACTATTTTTAGGTACTTTAGATTTTAAATATTCATCTAAAGTTCGTTCACTATTTTCAATTGTTATAACTTCTTCTTCATTTTCTTCAACTATTTCATCTACTTTAGTATTTTCCACTGGAGTAATAAAAGCTGCTGCACCAGTAGTGACTTTACTTTGGTTTAAGTCTAAAGTATCTTTCTCTAATTCACTATTATAATTTTCTGTATTAATTGCATCATTAGTTTTTTCATCCTTAGCATAAGCACATGTATTAGTAATGCTTGTAGTAATTGCTATTGCTATTAAGCTTGAAATAATTTGATTTCTTTTTTTCATTTAATATATTTCCCCTTCGTATTTGAATTGTTTCTATAATAATGTATTTTTGTTTTTTATATTTTTCTGTATATATATTTATCGAAAAATCAAAGGAACTCTTTACAAACAAAACCATATAATGTATTATAAATACATAAAGTCAAATTGATAATATCTAAAAGATATTATCAAAGAAAATAATCTCTTAAAAAATTAAGTTAAATAGTTTAGAGGTGAAAAAGTATGAATAAAGAAAAACTAGATATAGATGAGAAAATATTTTTGAAAAACTATGATGTTAATGAGTTTGAAAGACCTAGTGTCACAAACGATGTAATAATATTTACCACTGATGATGTGTTAGAAGAAAATTCACGCAAAGTGCCAAGAAAGGGTATGGAAGTGCTTTTAGTAAAAAGAGATGATCATCCGTCTAAAGGGAAATGGGCAATTCCAGGAGGTTTTGTAAAAATGGATGAAAGCTTAGAAGAAGGGGCTATAAGAAGACTGAGAGAAGAAACTGGAATAGATAATGTTTATATAGAACAATTATATACTTTTGGAGAAGTAGAGAGAGATCCAAGAACTAGGGTTATAAGTGTTGGAAATATAGCCTTAATAGCAAAAGAAAATATTAATTTTAATAAAACAAAAGATACTATGGAAACAAAATGGTTTTGGATAAAAAAAGATTTAATCGAATCTACTAAAGATGAAAAATATATAATAAATAAATATATTTTAGAACTTAAAGCTGAAGATTGTGAAAAAACAAAAATTTCTTATGAAATCACTGAAAAAATAGAAAAAGGTATATTAAGAAGAAAAGTTTTAACTTATAAGTTAATGAATACTTCAAATGAAGAATTAGCTTTTGATCATTACAAAATATTAGATTATGCTATTGATAGAGTAAGAAATAAAATAGAATATACACCAATTGCATTAAATTTATTACCAAGATTATTTACAGTGAAAGAACTACAATTTGTATACGAAGCAATCATGGGAAGAGAAATCTTAAATTTTAGAAGAAAAATGGATGACATGATTATAGAAACTGATGAAAAAATAGAAGGTAAGCCTTTTAGACCAGCTAAGGTATTTAAGTTTAATGAAAATTTTGAACATAAATTTTAAATTATAATATAAATATTCACATAGAGAGGTGGATTTGGAAATGCTATATTTAAATGGAAAAAAGGTTGAGATGAGAAAATTCCCAAATGGAGAATCATTAATTAGTTGTGAAAACTTAATTATAAGTGAACAAGTTAATGAGATAAAATTAAAATTTGAAAGTGATGAAGATATAACTAAATTAATATTTCTTAAAGGGCATTTAGACGAATTCAATTTAAGATGTAATTTAGTTATGGGATATATGCCCTATAGCAGAATGGACAGAACTGAAGGTATGACAGTATTTACATTAAAACATGTTTGTAAATTGATAAATTCCTTGAATTTTGAGAATGTATATATTTATGAACCACATTCAGACGTAAGTGTTGCATTACTTGATAGGGTAAGAGTAATTAATATGTCTAAAGAATTAACAGAAAAAGTTTTAAATGAAGTTAAAGAAAATGAAGATGAGCCTATTTATTTAGTTTATCCAGATGCAGGAGCAGCTAAAAGGTATAGTAAGCAAATTGAATTTGGCAGAGTATTAACTGCAAATAAGGAAAGAGATTTTAAAAGTGGATATATTAAAAAGCTTGATATAAATGGAACTTTAGATAATAACAAGTTTAAAGCAATTATTGTAGATGATTTATGCTCAAAAGGCGGAACATTTACACTTACAGCAGGTAAACTTAGAGAAATGGGAGCTACAGAAATATATTTAGTTGTAACTCATTGTGAAGATACTATATTTAAGGGAGATATTTTAAAAACGGATTTAATTAAAAAGGTTTATACAACAAATAGTATTTTAAATAGAGAGCATGAAAAAATAGATGTAACTAAATTAATATAAAAGAATATAATTCCTAAGAATTTAAGAATTTAAGAATTTAAGAATTTAAGAATTTAAGAATTTAAGAATTTAAGAATTTAAGAATTTAAGAATTTAAGAATTTGTGAAAATATGAGGTGTAATTAAAATGAGGAAGTGTGAAATTATGAGTCCGTTACTATTAACTGATTTTTATAAAACAATACACCATATGTGTTATGCAGAAGGATTGACAAAACTTGTGAGCTATTGGACGCCTAGAATGTCTAGAAAAGAAAATATGGATAAGGTTGTTATGTTTGGATTGCAATCTTTTTTGAAAAAATATATGATTGACTATTTTAATGAAAATTTTTTTAGTGTTTCTAAGGTGCAAATAGTAAATGAATATAAGAGAGTTATTTCAAAAACAATGGGAGAAATGGCAGCAGATACTACTCATATTGAAAAACTTCATGATTTAGGATATTTGCCTATTCAAATTAAAGCTGTTTCAGAGGGGATAAGAGTTAACATAAAGACTCCAATGATTGAAATAACTAATACTCATGATGAGTTTGCATGGCTTGTAAATTATTTAGAGACATTTATGAGTTGTAATATATGGCAACCAATGACAAGCGCAACCATTGCTTATAGATATAGAGAAATTGTAGAAGAATATTTTAACTTAACAGTAGTGAATGGTGATGTAACTAAAGCTTGTGGAGATTTTAGTATGAGAGGTTTTAGTTCAATAGAAAGTGCACAAGTTAGTAGTGCTGGACACTTACTTTCTTTTACTGGAACAGCTACTATTTCTTCAATTCTTTATTTAGAAGATTATTATAATTGTAATATGGAAAATGAAATTATAGGTATTGGTACTCCATCAACAGAGCATAGTGTAATGTGTAGTTATGGTAGTGATGAACTTAAAGCTTATAAAAGATTAATTAATGAGGTATTTCCAAGTGGAATTTTAAGTATAGTTTCAGATACTTATGATTATTGGAATCTAATAACCAATATTCTTCCAATATTGAAAACTGATATTTTAAATAGGGATGGAAAAATTGTTATAAGAGGTGATAGTGGGGATCCTGTTAAGATAATTTGTGGAGATAAGGATGCTCCAAAAGACAGTCCAGAATATAAGGGAACTGTTGAACTTTTATATGAGATATTTGGTGGACAAGTAAATAAAAAAGGATACAAAGTTTTAAATTCTCATATAGGAACAATTTATGGAGATAGCATTACAGTAGAGCGATGCAAAGAAATATGTAAGCAGTTGATGAATAAGGGTTTTGCAGTAAATAATTGCACTTTTGGAATCGGATCATACACTTATCAATATAACACTCGTGATACATTTGGATTTGCATTAAAAGCGACTCATGCAATTATAAATGGTAAGGAAAAATTTATATTTAAAGATCCTAAAACGGATAATGGAAATTTTAAAAAATCACAAAAAGGTATGTGTTATGTTTATAAAAATAATGATGATGTTTTTTACAAAGATGAATTAACAATACAAGAACAGGAAAGCTGCAAAGATAATTTACTACAAGTTGTATTTAAAGATGGAAAATTAATCAAAGAGTATTCATTAAAAGAAATAAGAGAAAGACTGCATGGAAAATTTTAAGTTATATTAAAGAAAGAAGAGTGAAAATTGTGAGTAATTATGATATGAATAAGTTAATGGCTCCGTTGTGGATTAAGTATCCTAATATACCAAATGGAAGTATTGGTTGGAGAATGGGGAATGGTGAATCATATAGTGAAAAATTTTATAGATGGTTTTCGAAGCTAAGTGAAGAAAAGAAAAATCAATACAATGAGTTGTTTGAAAAGCCTAAAATGTGGGAAATTTCTACTTCGTTTAAAAATATTAAATTTTGGACCAAGAACGGAAAGCCAGAATATTCAAGGAAGCAATTAATAGAAGATTTTAGTAAAAGAAATAAAATTAAATATACTTTCTTTTGGGGACATCAACCTTCTAAGAATGGTGAGATTTCAACATCATGTTTTAGTCAATGGTATGAAAGTGATTTTAATATAGGACATATTAAATATTTTTGTATGGAGCAATATATGATGTCATATAAAGCAAAGCTTTTTAATGATAAGGAAATAGAAGAAAAAATAATGAATAGTAAACATCCTAAAGAGATTAAAGCATTAGGAAGAAAAATCAAAAATTTTGATGAAGATACTTGGAATAAGTATAAATATTCAATAATTTTAAATGGAAATTATGCTAAGTTTACTCAGAATGAAGAGCTAAGGAAATTCTTATTAAACACAAAAGATAGAATTTTAGTAGAGGCAAGTCCTTATGATAACATATGGGGAATTAGCATGAGTAAAGATAATCCCAATGTTGAAGATCCTACAGCATGGAAAGGTGAAAATCTTTTAGGGTTTGCTTTAACTGAAGTTAGGAATGAAATAAGTAGAGTATATAAAAATTATAATAAAATAGATTTTGATTTATAGTTTATACAATTTAAAATAGTAGATAACTTATTTTACATAAAGTTATCTACTATTTTTTAGTTAGAATTTTAAATGTTTTTAGAAGTTATTTATTTTGCTTAGTTTTTAGATTTTTATCTAAATTTTGTTTTAAGTTGTCTTTGATATTTTCTTGTTCTTTATCATCACTCACAACTTGTTTTTCTTTGTTGATTTTATCATCATTAGAGTTAAGTTTTTTAGTAGCTATTTGAGTTTTATATTGTATCCTTTTAGCAGCATTATTAATTTTATTGATTTCTTTAGATACACTATGCTCTAAAGATGATATGCTTTTAGTGATTTGAGCTAGACGTTTGTCGTTGTAATTATTTGGATTGGTATATCCATTTAAGTCGGTAACATGTTTAATATATCCCTTTTCAACTAACTGCCTATTTTTACTATCTTTAAGCATATGAATATTATCATTAGAATGACTGAACTTTATAAGTTCATTTAAACTTGCAGAGATTATTATATCATCTCTCACTTCATCTTCATTAGCTTTTAGCTCTTCTTCTTTAGCTTTTTTCTTTAACATCTCTTCTTGCTCTTTTTGAACTTCTTTTTCTTTTTCGTTCATGTTTAATTGTTGAATTTGAGCTTCTATATCTTGAAGGTTTTCATTTATTTCTTCAAGTTTATATTTCTTTTCTTTAGGATCCATAGGTGTTTCAATTAAAGATTGTTTTCTTTCTTTTAAATACTGTTTTTGCTTTTGAAGGTTTTTAATTAAGTCATTTTTATTGTTATCTTGTTTTTGTATATTAAGACTTGATGTTTTTTTATCATCATTATTTTTTTTCAAATCTTTGTTATAGTTATTATTAATTTCACCTATTCTTTTAAAACTATTAGATCTAACTATATTTATATTATTTGAATTTATATTTAAAATCATAATGGAAAATAATCCTCCTTTCATAAAATAATTCATACAATTTAATTATCGGATAATTTTTCAAAAGTTTTACATTATAAGAATATAAAGATAAAAATATCCTTAAAAAGAAATTTTTATAATAATTTACACATAATAATAATTATAAACAATGTGGGAGATTGGTAAAAATGAATTCAAGAATATGTTCCGGATATTATTCAGGAGATTCGCCTAATTTTTTAGTAGAATATAGGGGTGATTTTAAAGGTCAAATAGATAAAATACCATATGCTTGTGGGGATGTATTAACAAATACTATAGGTGTTATATCATTACCTTATGAATATTTAGAACAAGTATTAATAGATGTTCCTTCAATTAAATTTATTGATTTTAGAAGTATGTCTGTATTGCAAGATATTTCACCAAGCTCAATTGATCAAATATTAACAATAAAGAAAAATCCATATTTGAATTTAACAGGAAAGGGTGTACTTGTAGGAATTGTAGATACAGGAATTGATTATTTAAATAATGAATTTATTAGGGAAGATGGAACATCGAGAATAGCTGAAATATGGGATCAAAGTATAGAAAATGTTAAAGCTGAATCTGTATATCTTGGTAACATTTATTCTAATGAAGAAATAAATAAAGCAATAAATGCCTATAAAAATAAAGAGGATCCATATGCTATTGTTCCATCAAAAGATGATATAGGTCATGGAACAGAAATGGCTGGGATAATTGGAGCTAGGGGGTATAATGGTAACTTTCAGGGAGTTGCAAATGATAGTGAATTTGTAGTTGTAAAACTCCTTGAATCTTTAAATTATCAAAAAAGCTTAAAAGAAAATAATGTTAAATATACACCGGTATATAATTCGGCTGAAATATTAGCAGGCATAGAATATTTAAAGAATTTTTCAATAAAAATAAATAAGCCAATGGTTATATATTTAGGGGTTGGTACAACCGAAGGAAGTCATGATGGTAATAATTTAATTTCAAGATATTTAACTTCTATAGCTAGCATAAGAGGGATAGCGTTAGTTGCAGGAGTTGGAAATGAAGGGGCAGCAGGAGGGCATGCATCAGGCCTTATTAAAAATGTAGGTGAAACAGATAGTATGGAATTAAATATACCTAGGCAAATGAAAAATTTTTCTTTTAATATATGGGTAAAAAGACCTAATAAAATGTCACTAAATGTAATTTCACCTACAGGAGAAGAAAGCAGTTTTATTCAAGCAAAAAGAAATAAAAGAGAAGAAATTAATTTTGTTTTTTCAAAAGCTAAATTAAAGCTTAACTACTATATGCCTGAACATTTTTCAGGGCATGAAGTTATTGAGTTGATTTTTAATAATATAAATCCTGGTATATGGAAATTTATTTTAAGAGGAGACTATATAAGTGATGGTGTATATAATGCATGGCTTCAGCCTGAAGCAACATTACCAAAAAATACAAAGTTTTTAGAACCCGATCCATTTAGTACATTAACAATTCCAGCAACTGCTAGAAAAGTGGTTACAGTTGCATATCACGGATTAGTTAATGAGTCATTAGTTGCAACGTCAGGAAAAGGATTCAATACTAATAATTTAATTAATCCAGATATTGCTACAGTAGGAATAAATATTTTAACAACAAAAGCTCTAGGAGAAACTACTGTTGTATCGGGTAGTTCAGCTGCAACAGCTGTAATTGCAGGAGGATGTGCACTTTTATTGCAATGGGGAATAGTTGATGAAAATGATACTACTATGTATTCCACTAAAATCAGGAGTTATTTAATATATGGTGCTTATAGAAAACCAGAATATATATATCCAAATAGAGAAATTGGATATGGAAGTTTTGATATATTGGGGACATTTAATGTTATAAGTAGAAAATATATAAAAACTAGGGAGAATATGAATTTTAGAAATGACAACTTTATTAAATACCAAGTTGATAAACTATTCATAAGGATTCCAAAGGAGATGATACCAAATGCTAAGATATGAATCTAATATTCCTAGAAATCTTTTTCACAATACAGATTATAATCACTACATTGTACAATATCAAGGTAAAATCAATGATGAAGCATTGCAAAAGGAAGGATATTACATAGCAACAGTTAATGATAAATATGCTATAATTTCGACTCCAAAAGAAAAGAAACTTAATGTAAATGACCCTTTATTTTCTAACATTGTATATGTTAAAGGGACAGAAACTTATACACTTCAAGAAATTACGCCTATAGAAGCTTCACAAGTAAGGAGTTTACAGATAGATTTACCTCTTCAATTAACTGGTAAAGAAGTAGTTGTTGGAATTATTGATACTGGAATTGATTATTTAAGCAGTGAGTTTATGACTTTACAAGGTGATACTAGAATAGAATGTATATGGGATCAAACAATAACATCAGATAAAGATGATGAAATTGAATTTATACCATATGGAGCCTTATATATAAAAGATAAGATAAAAGAAGCGATAAATGCTTATAGGCAAGGGAAATCACCATATGACATTGTACCTAGCATTGATGAAGTTGGACATGGAACTAGTATGAGTGGAATAATTGGTGCCACAGGTAAAAATCCTGAACTTAAAGGAGTTGCACCTGATTGCAAATTTGTAGTTGTAAAATTAATAGAAGACTATTCAAATAAAGCTCAATTTAATGCACAAGTTCCTATTTTTAATATTACTGCAATATTTTCTGCTTTAGAATTCTTATATGAATATGCTTTAAGAAAAACTGAACCCATGGTTATATATCTTCCACTTGGAAGTAACTCTGGAAATCATAGAGGAAATGGTATTTTACAGGAATATATAGAATCAATTTCTAATAGTAGAGGTATAGTTGTAGTAACAGGTGCAGGAAATGAAAGATCTAGGGCAGGGCATGCTTCAGGTGTGATTGCTAAAGAAGGTGAAACAAGAACCATAGAATTAAATGTATCGCCAGATCAAAAATATTTGTGGGCAGAAATTTGGGTTGACCCACCTAATATAATGACAGTAGATATAGTATCACCTTCAGGAGAAAATACTGGAATAGTACCTGCTATAATTAACCTTACTGAAGAGTACAATTTTGTTTTTGAAAAGACATCAATAAAAATTGAATTTTATATTCCAGAAGAAAATACAGGAGACGAGTTGATTCGTATACAATTTTATAATTTACAACCCGGAATATGGCAAATAAAATTAATAGCTAATTTAGTATTAGATGGAACCTATAACATATGGATACCTCAATATGGGTTATCAGTTGGTGATACTTCATTAAGTCCATCGGACCCTTTTGGTACATTTACTAATCCAGGTGGATCAACAGCTATAATCACAGCAGCTGCATATAATCAAAACAATAATAATATAGTAAATTATTCAGGAATGTCATTTTTAGATGATTATATTGATAGGGTTGATATTGCAGCAGGTGGAGTAAATGCGGTAACTGTAGCTCCTAATAATTCAATTACAACTGTAAATGGAACTAGTGTTTCCGCTGCTGTTGTTGCTGGAACTTGTGCTATATTATTTCAATGGGGAATTGTTGAAGGAAATGATCCTTATATGTATTCTCAAACAATAAAAACTTATTTAACAAGAGGAACTAAAAAAAGACCTGGAGATTCATATCCTAATCCTCAGTGGGGATACGGAATATTAGATGTACTTGGAATTTTTTCTAATATGACTTAATTGATGTATAAAATAATAACTTAATATTAAGGTGGGTTTCAAATTTAATTATTTGGAACTTTTTTTTTATAATAGTTAAATGATATAATTTATATTAAGAATGGATAAAATTATATGTATATGATTATTAGAAATTTACAATGTATAAAATAAAACATTAATATAACAAATGGAGGATTTATGATGGACGAGCTATTAGATATATATGATAAGAATGGTAAAAAAACTGGAGTAATAAAAAGAAGAGGTGAAACTTTGCAAAAGGATGAATTTAATTTTGCAATTGAATTATGGGTGGTAAATAGTAAAAATGAAATATTAATTCAAAAAAGAGCATCTTGTAGAAAAGTATTACCGAATATTTGGGGAATGACAACTGGATACATAAAAAGTGGAGAAGATACAAAGAGTGGATGTATTAGGGAAGCAAAAGAAGAAATTGATTTAAAGATGTCAAATGAAGATTTAATACTAATTTCTAATTTAACACATGGAAATACTATATGGGATGTGTTTGCAGTAAAACAAGATTATGATATATCAAGAGCAGTTTTACAAAAAGAAGAGGTTAGCGAGATTAAATGGGTATCTATTAATAAATTTAAAGAAATGATAAACACTGGTAAAGCCTTTAAATATCCAGAAATATATGATATTTTAAACAAAATACAAGAAATGCTAATGGTATAAAATAAAAATAGAATATTAAAGAATAAAAAGGTGTGTATAATAATAAAATGGTACCTATGAA
>NZ_JAMQHY010000215.1:0-237 GCF_023845705.1 Clostridium sp. ZBS15 | reverse complement strand
TGGATAGGACTCCATCACTCGCTCCTACTACAAAAGGCGTAGAAACAAGTACATTCATCTCTTTGGCAAGCTCTTCATCTAATCCGGTTAAACTGTGCGTTGTTGGAACGAGTTTAGAAAGCTTGTCATCTGTAATTCCCGCAACATGTAAAGCCTCTTCATCCCATTTTAAAGATTTCAAATTAAACATCCCTGTTGCTGATGCTATAGAATAATCAATTACATAATCCTTATATA
>NZ_JAMQHY010000214.1:0-269 GCF_023845705.1 Clostridium sp. ZBS15 | reverse complement strand
ATGTTAGAAAAAACACTGCAAGTTGAAACAGAAAACACAATTTCTCATTTGAATGTATCTTTATCTGATCGTTTCCTTTCTCAAAGCACAGCAATACATGAAAACAATTGTTATCATACAATTGGTGAATGGTACAAAAATCATTTCTTATTCCAACAAGATGATTTCCTTTGGGCTAAATATGCCTTCTATGACGCATATTGTGAAGCCATCCAAAAACAAGGTCATCTTACAAAACGCGTCCGTTAAATATTAGAATCATTGGCTCG
>NZ_JAMQHY010000213.1:0-385 GCF_023845705.1 Clostridium sp. ZBS15 | reverse complement strand
AAAAAAAAAAGAAGAAAAGAGAAAAGAAAAAAGAGAGAGAAAAAAAGAAAAAGAAAAAGAAGAAAGGAAAAGAAGAGAAAAAAAGAAAGAAGAAAAAATAAAGAAGGAAAAAGAGAGAAAGAAAAAGAAAAAAGGGAGAAGAAGAGGAAAAGAAAACGAAGAAAGGAGAGCAGATGCTATAAATAACAGAGCAGAAACAGAGGGAGTGACAAGGCAGCCAGCAAGACACGATCTACGCGCCTGACCCCCGGCCAGCTCACGCCCACCCACCCCCCACCCACCCGCAACCCCCCCCACCCCCACCGCCCCAGTCCCCACACCCACCAACCCACACCCCCCACCCACCCCCCCACCCCCCACACCCCCCCCCCCAACACGCTCCCCC
>NZ_JAMQHY010000212.1:0-289 GCF_023845705.1 Clostridium sp. ZBS15 | reverse complement strand
CTGATGACGCCGTTCACATGGAAGAACGCGCGGTTCACCCGCGTCAGGGCGTCGGGTCGGGCGAGCCGGTGTTCGTAGACCAGCAAGCCCCCCGCAAGCACGAGCCCGCCGACGTATACCCAGCCGAGATGCGGCGAGGCAAAGTACAACCCCACGAGCAAGCCAAACATCACCGCATGGCACGCAGCCGCGATTCGCAAACTTCGCGGAATGCCGAAGCGTGCCGGCACGCTGTGCAAGCCCGCGTCGCGGTCGACCTCCGCCTCCTGGCCCCCCTCCCCCCCCCCCC
>NZ_JAMQHY010000211.1:0-239 GCF_023845705.1 Clostridium sp. ZBS15 | reverse complement strand
TTTCACCATCAATAATCACATTTCCATTAGTTGCTATAAATGAATTAACTTCTCCACTATCTGCATTTATAACTATTTTATCTTTTTCTTCAATTACATTAGAGCCATCATAATAAATTGAAGATGCATTTTTTCCTCTAATTATTATTGTCTTATTATCTTCATTATTAAATATTGCTTTTTCATTATTTGAATTTTCACTTTCTAAATCATAATCTATTGGGATATTATCTAATTTC
>NZ_JAMQHY010000210.1:0-250 GCF_023845705.1 Clostridium sp. ZBS15 | reverse complement strand
AACTCTATTCAAAAGCTCTTTCATTTCACTAACTTCTTTATGCATAGAATCTTTAATCAATTCTGATGGTTTGTATGAATTTACCTTTGCTTCTGCCTTTAATTTAGTGGTTAAATTCAAAACAGCTCTTGTAGCTTCTTCATCTTTCTCTATTATTGTATTTTTATCAGAAGTTTCTAATAATCTTTTTATATTACTTAATGAATCCCCTATTTTATCATCTTTTTTATTGTTAGTTTTATTTGAATCT
>NZ_JAMQHY010000209.1:0-283 GCF_023845705.1 Clostridium sp. ZBS15 | reverse complement strand
CAATTAACAAAGTCTGTATCCGGGCCTAATACTACTTCCATTAAAACTGGTGAAATTTATTCTTATACTATAAAAATAACAAATACTAATACTTTTGGAACTGAAACTGATGCTTTTAATTTTACTTTAACCGATGCTTTATCATCTTGGTTTATTCTTAATTCTAATTCTATAAATGTTAGTGGTAGTGGTACCTATTCTTCTTATCAATTTGATTCTAATAATATCTACTTATATATTACAAAATTATCTCCAGGACAATCCTTAACTCTAACTTATAACG
>NZ_JAMQHY010000208.1:0-282 GCF_023845705.1 Clostridium sp. ZBS15 | reverse complement strand
ATTGAGGTAGTGGAAGAATCGGAGTGGATAAGTATGATGGTAATCAACATCAAAAAGGATGAGCAGATTAGAATTTGTGTGGATTATAGGGAATTGAACATAGTTTGTGTCATTGATCCATCTCTGACCCTGTTCACTAAAGAAATTTTAGGAGTCGCTGGGCATGAAATATATTCCTTTACGGATGGATTTTTAGGGTACCACCAAGTCTGGATTGCAAAGGAATACCAGGAAAATACAAGTTTCACCACCAAGTGGGGAAGTTTTGGATATACAGTCATG
>NZ_JAMQHY010000207.1:0-251 GCF_023845705.1 Clostridium sp. ZBS15 | reverse complement strand
AATCGCAGCAAACAAAGTAAATGGTATCCGTTGTGCGTTAGTTCATGATACTTTCAGCGCGAAAGCGACGAGAGAGCATAATGACACTAACATGCTAGCAATGGGCGAGCGTGTAATTGGTGCTGGTCTAGCGCGTGATATCGCGAAAATCTGGTTAACAACTGATTATGAAGGTGGTCGTCACGAAAACCGCGTAGGAAAAATTAAAACATACGAAACAAAGTAATAGATTCTAACTATCAGTAGTGTGA
>NZ_JAMQHY010000206.1:0-403 GCF_023845705.1 Clostridium sp. ZBS15 | reverse complement strand
ATTCACACAATCTTTACATTAAAATCGTTTCTTTTGCTTTACTCCCTCTTGTATAATGCACTTAGAAAAACAGTCTAGGAGGAAATTTTGAAAAATAATAACTACTCTTTCCAATCATTAATAGAGATTTTTCTCGTATCATTTAAATTAGGACTTACTTCATTTGGTGGTCCCGTCGCCCATCTTGGTTATTTTCATCATGAATACGTGCAAAAAAGAAAATGGATGGATGAACGAAGTTACGGAGACTTAGTAGCGATATGTCAATTCCTTCCTGGCCCTGCTAGCAGCCAAGTCGGTATGGGAGTTGGCTTATTGCGCGGCGGATTATTAGGAGCCATTATTTCATGGATCCGCTTCCCTCTCCCATCTGTGCCCGCTTCCGTCCCCCCCGCCCCCCCCC
>NZ_JAMQHY010000021.1:0-397 GCF_023845705.1 Clostridium sp. ZBS15 | reverse complement strand
CTATCTCTTTAAGCTTACCTGGCAACGTCCTAATCTCCCACACAGTCTCCCGTGCAGTACCTTCGGCGCTATGGATCTTAACTTTCCTGTTCGGAATGGGTAGGAGTGTTACTTCCATGCCATCATCACCAGATCCTTTGAAAGAATGTTCTTTCAAAATTGCACATAAATTGTATATAACAATTATTTATTGGTCAAGCCCTCGACCTATTAGTATCAGTCAGCTAAATATGTTGCCCTACTTCCACCACTGACCTATCAATCTTGTACTCTTCAAGGGGTCTTACTAGCTTACGATTTGGTAAATCTCATCTTGATAGAGGCTTCACGCTTCGATGCCTTCAGCGTTCATCCTGACGCGCATTCGCTTCCCGGCTATGCCTCGGACGCCACAACT
>NZ_JAMQHY010000205.1:0-370 GCF_023845705.1 Clostridium sp. ZBS15 | reverse complement strand
AAAAAAAAAATTATTCTATATAAATTTACTTATGCATATATCAATATTCCCATACAAATATAGCTAAACATATTATTTTACATAGAAGATTTATTACTCATTATCAAATTAAAAAATATACAATTATTTTCTAATAAAGTTTCAATATTAAAATTTTTCACTGTAATTACTATGCTTATTAAATCTATTATTTTTACAGCTATCCTTAACATAGATACTACTGATAAAATATTAAAGAAAAATATAAGCTTTAAATTTACATTTATTTATTTAGCATTTATTCTTTTTGTCTATTCATTTGGCTACTTATTTTCAAAAAATAGACATACTACCTTTTATATTCTTTTAAATTCACTATATACTTTATTGT
>NZ_JAMQHY010000204.1:0-257 GCF_023845705.1 Clostridium sp. ZBS15 | reverse complement strand
TATTTGAGTAAGTCAAGATTAAACTTTTTATTGAGAGTTTGAACCTGGCTAAGGACGAACGCTGGCGGCGTGCATAACACATGAAAGTCGAGCGAGGAAACTTCTGAGGAAGTGGAGTAGCGGCGGAAGGGGGAGTAACACGGGGGCATACTGCCGCAGAGAGAGGGATAGCCGTGAGAAAGGAAGATGAATAACTAAGAAGAGTGGAGTTTAGCATTAACAGGCAATAAAAGGAGAAATCCGCTATGAGATGGGCC
>NZ_JAMQHY010000203.1:0-297 GCF_023845705.1 Clostridium sp. ZBS15 | reverse complement strand
GCTGAGATTAGAGCAAGAAAAGGGGTTTCTTCACATAAAGAAATAGCACTAGATAAAGAAATGGAAGATGAAATTAAAGCAAAAGAGGGTGTGAAATTAAGCATTTGGAATGCGATTATTCCAATAGGTGCAGTAATTATGTCAGCACTTGCAAGTTTGTATTATAGCGGATATACAACTATAATGGGTGGAGAAAATCAAGCTTTAATAAGTATTATGTCTAATCCCCCAGCCTCATTTGACGCTCCAAGCGACCCTTTTTCCCCACCAGACGCCGCCCTCCCACCCCCCCCCCCC
>NZ_JAMQHY010000202.1:0-347 GCF_023845705.1 Clostridium sp. ZBS15 | reverse complement strand
ACCTGTAACACCGTTGTCTGGTGTCACAGTTACAGTGATGCCAGTAGGAACAGCTATTGGTAATCTTCCATCTCTTGACATCAGTACCTCTCCTGTATTATTTCTAAATTCTACCTGTGAACCTATTTCGTGTTTATTTTCGAAGTTTAGATACTCCCAAACGTAGCAACGTGCCTCTCCAGCTTAGCCCTCTTTTCTAGCTTCTCTCTCAACCTCTAGTCTGTCAGAAGTTGAAATTTCTGCAACTCCTAAGCAATTAAGAACTTTTGGTACTTTATCTTTTTTACAATATACTCTTCATCTTGGTTTTGAAATTCTCTTAATACCATTTATTTCTTTTTTTTTTT
>NZ_JAMQHY010000201.1:0-267 GCF_023845705.1 Clostridium sp. ZBS15 | reverse complement strand
ATTAGATGATAAAGCTATAAAAAGAACATTGATTAGAATTTCTCATGAAATAATTGAAAGAAATAAAGGAATAGAAGATATAGTCCTTATTGGTATAAAAAGAAGGGGATATCCATTAGCACAGAGAATAGCAGAACATATTGAAGGCATTGAAGGTAGTAAAGTAGACGTTGGATATGTTGATATAACTTTGTATAGAGATGACCTTACTATAGTTGAAAAGGACCCTACAGTTAAGAGCATAGACATAGAAACAACTATAAAGGA
>NZ_JAMQHY010000200.1:0-251 GCF_023845705.1 Clostridium sp. ZBS15 | reverse complement strand
AATAGGTGTATGGTGTTTCATATTTACAGCATTTGCATGTGTAATGGGAATGTTTCCACAAGGAGTAGAAAAATATTCTCCAGAATGGATATTCACACTTTCACTTAATATAATTACACCATTTATATTATTAGGATTAGGATTAATCTTACCTAAGATGGCTAGAAATAGAAAAAATAAATAAAAACACACAATAAGGTTATATAAAACCTTTAATAGAATATAATATATCTCTTGTTGTGTTGCACATA
>NZ_JAMQHY010000199.1:0-606 GCF_023845705.1 Clostridium sp. ZBS15 | reverse complement strand
GAACAGTAAAACATCCCGCAGGGGTAACGAGTAGATCTCTGCGGCCCCCGTCATATAATAACAAAAAAAAAACAGACTGTACTTCCATCTCTTCACTTACATCTAATACATAATAATAGCAAGGCGCATTATAAGTTTCTTTAATTTTGTCTACTAACGCTTGTAGTTTCTCTTCTGTTCGAGCCATTAATACCGGCGTCGCCCCTTGCTCTGCAACCTGCATTGCAACTTGCTCTCCAATTCCACTAGAAGCACCTGTAATGACGATTACTTTTTCTTGTAAACGTCCCGTCATTGCTGTCACCTACTTTGCATAATAAATCAATTGTTGTGAAGATTCATCAATCATCACCTGTTGATTATATGCTAAAAAGTCTAATTGTCCAACAGTTTCTGAGATAGTAAGTGGTAATTGCTCTTTATATAATACCGGAAATAGTTTTACACATACTTCAAGTGCTGTCATTGGTTTTTCTTTTAATAATTCAAGCACTTTAAAAGCACGTGTTTCTTGCTTTTGTAATCGCGTTTCAATAAGTTGTTTCGCATTTAGAACATCTTCACCATGCCCTGATAAAATGCGTGAAATATTCATTTCGTTTTTTT
>NZ_JAMQHY010000198.1:0-477 GCF_023845705.1 Clostridium sp. ZBS15 | reverse complement strand
CAAGACGCCTAACATTAAGCGGAGGCGAATTTCATGCTAGACACATGTAGGTGAGCCTCTTACGCGCCGAAAGGCAAGGAGAAGCAGGCTATGAAGCAGCAAAAGGCGATGTTAATCGCCCTGATCGTCATCTGTATCATCGTCATAGTGACGGCACTGGTAACGAGGAAAGACCTCTGCGAGGTACGAATCCGAACCGGCCAGACGGAGGTCGCTGTCTTCACAGCTTACGAACCTGAGGAGTAAGAGACCAGGCGGGGGAGAAATCCCTCGCCACCTCTGATGTGTCAGGCATCCTCAACGCACCCGCACTTAACCCGCTTCGGCGGGTTTTTGTTTTTATTTTCAACGCGTTTGAAGTTCCGGACGGCGCCGGAATAGAATCAAAAATACTTAAGTAGCGCGCAGGGAGAAGAGGGATGGACCCCGAATAGGGGAGTGCTATTTATCTGGAAGGATTCTGTTGATGAGAATCGA
>NZ_JAMQHY010000197.1:0-261 GCF_023845705.1 Clostridium sp. ZBS15 | reverse complement strand
AATTAGCTAAGTAATAACGACGAAATAAAAAGGAGCCTATAAAAATTTATAGGCTCCTTTTTTGTATTGGAATTTATCCCGCTATTTGCCGAGCAGCCCGATTGGTTTAACTAACAATCAGTGGGGGATGAATAAAACCACTACTGATCAAAGTTTCACTTTATGAGAAGTCATTTTTCGTTAGTATGTAATATTAAGCTTGAACAATTAATAAGGATGAATTGTTGATGTTTTTTAGTACTGATGAAGGGGTGGAGAAAT
>NZ_JAMQHY010000196.1:0-331 GCF_023845705.1 Clostridium sp. ZBS15 | reverse complement strand
TTTTTTTTTTTTTTTTATTTTTTTTTTTTTGTTTTGTGAGAACCATTTTTTTTTTTTTTTTTTTTTTTTTCTTTCAAACACACCACTAAATTTTCCAAAATTTAATAAAAAAAATTTTTTTTTAACAATATATTTTTTTATATAAAAAAAAAAAAAAATAAATTAAATGATTATATCTCGTTTTTTTTTTTTTTTTTTTTTTTATTTTTTTTTTATATTTATAATATAATTTTTTTTTTTTATTATTTTTTAAATTTATTTTTAATATATTATTTTTTTAATTTTATAATAATAATAAAAATTATAAAATAATTGAAAAAAAAAAAAAAAA
>NZ_JAMQHY010000020.1:0-1558 GCF_023845705.1 Clostridium sp. ZBS15 | reverse complement strand
ACTTAATCAGTATAACATTTAATTTCTTTTCTGTCAACAAGTTTTTAATAAGTTGAAATTTAATTTCTTAACTTCTTTTTAACTTGTTTGCCACATCTCTCAGCGACGTGTTTTATCTTACCATATATATTAACTGCCTTTACCTCAATATATCTTATTCAAACAATTTATACTTATATTACTCAGTTATTCTTAGTTATTCTCTATAATTCGATTATTGACACACTAGGATAAGTTATACCATAATTTCTATCTATAAAGCGAAAATGATACATCAAATCAAGTGGTTTTTCTGTTTTTTTATATTTATATAAAGTAACTTTTAGTGTCGAATTCTCTCTTTAACATGTTTTTGTAATATTTATATTCTTAATAATATAAATATATCTTATATTAAAGGTAACATTTTTATAATAAAATTCATAAATAATCTATTTAAACTTTTATAAATAATCTTTACCCTAACTTATCATATAAAAATTAACTACATAATTATAAGAAATAACATATTTATAAATACTTAAAAACACTGTTCAAAAATAATTAGTTATTATAAATTTTCTATAAACTAAAGATTATTTTTAAATTTAATTACTATTATAATATACAATTGTGCTTAGATCTCAAGAAAATATTGATCTTTCAAATCAATTAGAATTTTAAATTTACATAGTTACTTATAATTGTGACTATAATATGTATCAATAAATAGATATATTTTAATAGTATCTCTGTACATAATTTAATTGTATAAAGATTTTCAGAACATTATATTAGTTTTTTCCTAAAAATATTAGACATCAAAATCTTATATAGAAAATTCAAAATATCTTTTAAACAACTCAGAAAATCATTACAACTAATGATATAGCAAACTTGAGAATTGTCATAATTATAATAATGTTTTATCTTGTAAAATATCCTGCACTCGCGACGAATAGAAATCCAACTATCTCACAATGTAATTAATATATATGATGGTATTTTAAGTTATTAAAAAAGAAAAAGATCTCTAACTGCCATAATTTAAACTTTTTAAATAAATATATGACATAATGTTTATAAAGTTGTGGATAAACTAAAAAAAGAAAGAAAAAAGTGCAAAACTAATTAAAATAAATAGTATTGCACTTAACATATATAACTTTTACTTAAAAAAGAACAACATCTCATGGACTTTTTTATTTCATCTACAGATAAAAAATTCAAGCCGTCTAACTATATATTGATAACATTAAAATATTTTAAGTTTTAATAGTGTATATTAAACTCTATCTATTATTAACATTACCTTCATATTATTTTTATATACTAAAAAAGAGATAGTTATAAAAACTATCTCTTTAAGCTTACCTGGCAACGTCCTAATCTCCCACACAGTCTCCCGTGCAGTACCTTCGGCGCTATGGATCTTAACTTTCCTGTTCGGAATGGGTAGGAGTGTTACTTCCATGCCATCATCACCAGATGCTATGATTCTCCAAATCTTGATTTGGTTAAGAATCTTGTACTCCTCAGTTTACCTGAGCGAGTTTCATTTTGAAAGAATGTTCTTTCA
>NZ_JAMQHY010000002.1:103135-171305 GCF_023845705.1 Clostridium sp. ZBS15 | reverse complement strand
ACACATTTAAAACAGAGCCAAATTAAAAGTATAAATACTAAATAAATTTATTAATAAAAAATTATATGCTTGTCTAATTAAGAATTAGGGATATTAGAAAGCATAAAATAGTTTTTAGAGAATTACTTTATAAAGAAGCCCATTAAATATTAAGATTAGTTTTAATATTTAATGGGTTTATTTATGTTTTAATGGATAATTTATAAACAAAATCTAATACTATTAATGATATTTAATTTAAATTTAATAGTGTAGAAAAATAAGAAATAATTTAATAAAAAATACTAAATATAAAATCAAAGTAATTATATGGAGGATAAAATTAAGTGTTAAAAAAAATATTAAATATTAGTATAGTTGTATTTATTATAATCATAATATTTGTAAATTATAATAAAAATTCAATAATTACTAATTCAAAGGTTGAATTAGTAAATCCAGCTAAAGTAGGTGTATTAATATACAAACTTGATGATGAATATACCTCTACAATTCAAAAAAACTTAGAAGAAATTCAAAAGGAAAATGTAGGTAAAGTTGAATTTAGTTTTTTTGATGCTAATGGGGATCAAAGTAAACAAAATGAAACTATAGATACAGTACTAAAAAATGAAGTAGATCTTTTATTAGTAAATTTAGTTGATACGAGTGAAAAATCTACACAAACAGTTATTGATAAAATCAAAGAAAAAAATATTCCAGTAATTATATTTAATAGAGAGCCAATTAGTAAAATACCTGTAAAATCTTATGAAAAAGCTATTGTTTTAGCAAGAAATCCAGAAGAAGCAGGTATTCTACAAGGAAAAATTCTTGTTGATTTATGGAATACCAATAGATCTGAAATAGATGTAAATAAAGATAGTATAATGCAATATGTTATGTTAACAGGTGAACGTAATAATCTAGATACTATTGCAAGAACAAAATACTCTATTGAAACTGTTAATAAAAATGGAATAAAAACTGAAGAAATTGCATTAAGAGTTTCTGATTGGAGTAGAAAATTAGCAGAAGAAGCTGTTACTCCATTGCTTTATCAATATGGTAATAAAATTGAAGCAATAATTGCAAATAATGATGCTATGGCTATAGGTGCTATTGAAGCTTTACAGAAGCAAAATTATAATAAAGGAGATGAAACAAAAAAAATTATAGTTGTTGGAGTTGATGCAACACCAGAAGCACAAGAATTAATAAAAAAAGGTTTTATGTCAGGAACTGTTTTTCAAGATCCTCGTGCAGAAGCAGAAGCACTTTATACTTTAGGGATGAACTTAATTTCAGGTAAAAGTGCTATTGAAAATACAGACTATGAATTTGATGACACAGGAGTTACAATTCGTATACCATATAAAGAATATATCACTGAATAGAAAAACAATAAAATTTAGTATAAATAAAAATAATTTACTTATTAGAATAAAATATTATGATAAACACAACATATAAATAAAGCGAGGTGATACAAATGGACAATAATAAAAATAGGTTAAAAGATAGACCTAAATCAAATGTAGAACTTAGAAAAATAGACCCTAAAGAAAATTCGGATTTAGGTATTATTGATGGAAAAAAGATAGGTGCACCTTCACATAAAGAAAAAGATCATTTTTAATAAAGTATAAAATAAATACAAGTGTACACCATAATGTTGAGGTGATATTAATGAGTAATAAAAGTAATAAAATGAGAGAAAATAATAAAAGAAAAAAGAAAAATGTAAATCATAATCCTCAAGCTGAAAGTGTAAAAGCAGTTTTTGGAGAACCAAAAGCTAAACCATATGACCCAACTGATTTTAAAATTTAATAAACAAACAAACTATAAGATAAAGCATGAATGAATTTGTTCATGCTTTATCTTTATATACATAAATATATTGTTCTGTAAAATATTAAAAAATAATTAAGAAATGATAACAAGCCTTATCATGATTCCTATACTGAATTTTAAAGTGGATATAGCTAAAAACATAAGATGTGCAGTAATTTTAGTTGTTCTATTATTTTATATCAAAATTAAGGGTATAATTACCTTCTAACCAAGTATCTAACCCTTCTTTAGTAAAAAAACATCTACTTTTACCAACCTGAAAATGAGGAGTTTTAGATTCAGGATAATTAACTGTATAAAAATTATACGATATATTACTGGAAAATTTTTAAGTTTAGGAGTAAGATAATATGATTGTTCTAAATAACTATTTAAAAACTAGTAAATTATCCTGAGAGGGAATAATATAGTTACTAGAGGGGAGAGGGGGCTATAATATGTTTATAAGAAAAAATGTTTTAAAATTAGCTATACCAATAATAATAGAGCAAACATTTGTTATGCTTTTGGGTGTATGCAATACAATGATGGCAGGACATATAGGGGAAGAAGCGGTTTCTGCAATTGGAATGGTAGATTCAATAAATAATATGTTTATATCTTTTTTTGCAGCCTTATCTGTTGGAGCTACTGTAGTTGTTGCACAGCATATTGGAAAAGAAAATCATAAAAAAGCAAATGAAACAGCTAGACAAGCTTTGGTATCTGGATGCTGTTTAGCTGTTTTAATAAGTATTTTAATGTGGATTTTACGTGTTCCAATGATTAATGCTTTATATGGTACAGCAGAAGAATTAGTAAAATCAAATGCAAAAATATATTTAGAACTTACACTTATTACGTATCCTTTTATTGCAGTGCAGCAAATTGCAAATGGAGTATTAAGAGGATGTGGAGATACAAAAACACCAATGTATATTACAATGTTTATGAATATTATTAATATAATTTTAGGATATATATTAATTTATGGAATAAAAGATGTTAATTTATTAGGATATGTTTTAAATACAATGTCATATGGAATAGAGGGTGCTGCAATATCAATTGCAATTGCAAGATTGGTTGGAACAATTCTTATAGGAATTGTTTTATTTAGAGGAAGTAGAATTATAAGAATGAGAAAGATTTTCCCATTTAAATTTGATTTAGAAACACAAAAGAGTATATTTAATATAGGAATACCAGCAGGTGTTGAGCAAGTACTTTTTAATGCAGGAAAATTAATTGTTCAAATATTTATAGTAACTATGGGAACCGCATCAATAGCAGCAAATGCAATAGGTTCATCAATAGCAACTATTGTTGCAGTACCAGGAAATGCACTATGTTTAGCTGCAACAACTTTAGTAGGTCAATATGTAGGACGAGATGATACAAAAGGTGCAAAAAGCACACTTGTTTATTTAACTAAATTTGGAACAGTATGTTTGGTGGCAATAGGTTTAATATTTATTCCTATTTCAGAATGGGTATCTTCTTTTTATACAGATAGTATAGAGGTAATAAAACTTTCATCTACATTAATTAAAAGTAATAGTGTGGCTTTAATAGTATGGCCTATTTCTTTTATATTATCATCAGGGTTAAAGGGAGCTGGAGATACAAGATATACTATGTTAACAGCATTTGTAGGAATGTGGATTTTTAGAATATTTACAGGATACATTTTAGGAATAGTATTTAGACTTGGTGTTTTAGGAATTTGGATTGGAATGTACACAGATTGGTTAATCAGAGGAATAATGTATTGCTTTAGGCTTAGAGGTGAAAAGTGGCTTAAACATAAAGTTGTATAATAAATTAGGCTATGTTTTAGCAGAGTGTTGATATATGCATAAGCAAAGTGGACTGAGTAATTGAACTTAGGAATGCTAAAATGAGTATAGTCNNACGCATTTAAAACAGAGCCATAAATTAAAATAAAGTATCAAATATAATAAGGAGGTAGTTTATTTAAATATTGTACAATATTTTAAGTGAAATTTTTAAGTTTATGAGTAATATGATATGATTATATTTAAGTAAAACTAGTAAATAATAATATGCAGAGGATGACGTAATATGGAAGAAGTTATAATGTTAGAAGGATTAAGCGCAAAGGAAATATGGGAAAAGATATATAATAAAGAATTAGATTGTAAGAAAAATGTATTAGACTATATAGAAAAAATGAGAATACTTAAAAAATCAAATGTTAATGAAGAGCAAATTCAAGATACTTATAATTTTATTTATGATAGCATAGATGCTATGGCTGATAAAATAAAACCAAACACTATTATGTATTTAAAAAATCAACTTAAATCACAGCTTGGGAAGTATGTTTCAATAAAAGATCCTAAAAAAGAAAATGGATTTATAACATTTTTTAAAAAAGCTTACCCAGAAAAGAACAGAAGAAAAGATTTCACATGGGTATTAATGGATATAAATAAAATATCGGAAGAACAAATTTGGACTACATTAACTTATATAAATAGAGAATGTCTAAAAAATAACTGTAAAATAACTGAAGACAAAAAATCTGATATTATTAAAATAATAGAAAAATTAATTGCAAAGAATAACATAAAATATATAAATCAAGTTAAAAGTTTAGAAAAACTTCTTAATGTTTTAAAGATTAGAGTTGTGACTGTAAAAGATAGGTATAGCATTAAGTCTATAAATTAAGTTTATTATATAGATGATAATAAAAAGATAACACTATATTAGATATGAATAAAAAGTAATCTTGCTTAAAAGAATAAATATATCTAAAATAACACATCCTTATAAAATAAGAATAAAGTTTATAAGGATGTGTTAATTATGCCTTGGTATATAATTTTAGTAATATTTATTATAGTATGTTTAATAGGAATATGGATAGCTAATTGGTACAAAAATAAAAGATAGGTAATTCTTTTGATAATATAGGAGAATATTTATGAAAGTAAGATTAGGATATGTTTCAATAGCAATGAATTTAGGAAAAAAAGTTACTAGTTCTAGTACAGTAACTTTTAAAAATTATAGCAAAATAATAGAACAAGAAAAGAAGAGTGAAAAATTAAAATCAGTTGCATTATCTAACTTAAATGACTTAATAAAGATACTTGAATATAATATAGAAAACAATATACATTTCTATAGAATAACATCAGGTCTGATTCCTCTAGTCACTCATCCAGAAGTGGGGTACTGGGGTCATAGAGAGATGTTTAGAAAAGATTTTAAATATATAGGGAATCTCATAAAAAATTATAATATGAGGGTAGATACTCACCCAGATGAATTCAATGTTATAAATAGTATAAATCCTCAAGTTGTTAAAAATACAAAATTAAATTTAATACGTCAAGCAGAGTGGTTTGAAGACTTTGATTATAAAGAAGGAAAAATGGTAATACATCTTGGTGGAGCTACAGGAGGAAAAGAAGAGGGGATTAAAAGATTTATTAAAAATTTAAAAGAGTTTCCCACAGAAATAACGTCTAGATTAATTATAGAAAATGATGATAAAACTTATACTGCAAGTGAAATTTTAAATATATCTAAAGAATTAAAAGTACCTATGGTATTAGATGTTCATCATCATAATTGTAATAATTCTGGAGAAAACATAATGGAGTTAATTGAAGGTATTTTTAATACTTGGAATGAAGAGTCATTACCACCTAAAGTTCATTTTTCTAGCCCTAGGGATCATGAAAAAGATAGAAAACACTCAGAATTCATAAATGCAAATGATTTTGTAGAATTTATTGAAAAAACTAAAGTTATAGATAGAGATTTTGATGTTATGCTTGAATGCAAACAAAAAGATATAGCATTATTTAAATTAGTAGAAGAAATAAAAGAAATTAAGCCTAATTATAAATGGATTGATCAAAGTACTTTTGAGGCTTAACCAAAAATGGGGCTGTTGCAAAACTAACTTGAAAGTTAGTTTTGCAACAGCCTCTTAAAATAGATATTTTTATATAGATAGAAAATATTATAATAATTGGTTTTACTAAAAGGTGATTTTTTACTTAAATTATGTAAAAAATTTAAAATATTTAAAAATAAAATAAAATTAACTAGGAATATTAAACTATTAATATAAAATATTGTATTAAAAAATAGTATTGTAGTATAATTATTTATATAAATATTGTCGAAAAGGGAGAAATTATGAAAAAGAGATTAATATTGAAAAAAATAATGATTGTAGTAATATTTTTTAGTTTCTTAATAATAAATACTCAAAATGATGTTAAGGCATACAATAATATTAATTTTAAAAGTATTAGTATAGATGATGGATTATCTCAATCTAGTGTAGAATGCATTTTTCAAGATAGCAGAGGATATATATGGATAGGTACTCATGATGGATTAAATAAGTATAATGGAAAAGAATTTAAAGTTTATAAATATGAAGAAAACTCAAATAATAGTATTTCAAGTAACAGCATAACAGTAATTAAAGAAGACAAATCAGGTAATTTATGGGTTGGAACAGCAAATGGATTGAGTAAGATTAATTTAAAAGATGATACTATTGAGAACTATTATGATAAGGAATCACAAGGAAATTTATCTAATTATAACATTTGTGATATTTTAATTACTAATGACCAAAAAATATTAGTTGCTACAGCTGATGGGTTAAATATTTATAATGAAAATGAAGACAAGTTTGAAAGAATTTTATATAGTAATAATCAACAAGTTCTTACTAATCAGGTTATATATAGTTTAGATGAAGATGAAGATAATAATATATGGATTGGAACTGAGAATGGATTAAATAAAGTAAATATGAAAACTAAAGATATAGAATTTTTATATAATACTAATAATGACTATAAAAACTCTATACATAAGGTATATTCAGATAAGAATGGACAAGTATGGGTAGGAACATCTGGAGCTGGATTATTAAAGGTAGATATAAAAACAAATAATATAGTTAAATATAAAACTGGAAGTTTTGAAGGAAAAAGAGAATTTGAAAAAGGAAAATTAAAGGGTGGAGTAGTTAAAGATATTTTAAAAGACAGTAGGGGAGTAGTATGGGTATGTACAGATTATGGACTATCTATGTACAATGAAGATGAGGATAATTTTACTACTTATATAAATAGAGTATATGATAAATTTAGTTTAATAAACAAAAGCACTTTTTCTATAATGGAGGATTCTACAGGATTAATGTGGGTAGGTACATCTTCTGGAATTAGCACTTTTGATCCTAGCAATGGAATAAAACATTATAAATATGATCCTTTTTTAAAAAACACGATAAGTGACAACTCAATACAAGGGATTTATGAAGATAGTGAAGGATTAGTTTGGATAGGTACTATTAATAAGGGATTAAATATAATGAATCCTAAAACTGAAAATGTAACAAGAATAAATTCTAAAAATAGTGATCTTATAAGTGACAAAATTAAATTTATAACTGGAAGAAAAAATGAAATTTGGGTAGCTACAGACAATGGTTTAAATAAAATTGATAAAAATACTAATGAAATTAAAGTGTATACAACTGAGAATGGATTAACTAACAATAAAATAAGAACTTTATTTATAGATAATAAAGATTGCTTATGGATAGGAACAGCAGATGGAGTTAATGTTTTAAATTTAAAAGATGATACTGTAGTAGATATGACATATATTTTAAAAAACAATAATATAGTAGATACTTATGTTGATAGTATATATCAGGATAAAGAAGGAATGTACTGGATAGGGTTATATATGAACGGAGGATTAGTAAGATTAGATCCACGGGATATGACTATAAAAAATTATACTAAAGTTGAAGGCGATAACAATGCTATAAGTTGTAATGCTATAGTTTCAATAGTAGAGGACAGAAAAAATAATATATGGATAGGCACTAAATACGGACTAAATAAATTAGATAAGAATACAGAAAAATTTACAAGATACACAGAAAAAAATGGACTTGCTAATAATAATATTTATGGAATTTTAATAGATGATTATGATAATCCTTGGGTAAGTACTAATAATGGAATATCAAAATTAGATATAAGTAACAATACATTTACTAATTTAAATATATCAAATAGACTTCAAAGCAATGAATTTAATGGAAATAGTTATTTTAAAAATAGTAAGGGAGAATTTTTATTTGGAGGTATTAATGGATTAAATATATTTAATCCATCAGAAATAAATAAAAACAGAAGTTTACCTAAAGTTTTTTTTGAAGCATTTGAAGTAAAGGGAAAAAAATATAAAAATATAGATGGATTAAAATTTAATTCAGATGAAAATATGGTTAGAGTTAAAATGTTTGTTCCAGATTATAAGAATAGAGATGCTATAAAGTATTTTTATAAGTTGGAGGGGATAGATAGTGATTGGAATATTGGAAATTCTAATGAATTTACTTATAATAATATAAAATCAGGGAATCATATATTAAAAGCAAAAGTTGAAATGCCGGATGGGAGTCTAAGTGATGAAAGCCAAATTACATTTACTATAAAACCACCATTATGGAAAAGTAAACAAGCAATAATACTATATTTAATTATATCTATACTAATAATTTATTTAAGTCTTAATAAAATGAAGAATCTTGATAGAATGGTTGAAAAAAGAACTAAGCAGTTAAGGGAAGAGATGGACAAAAATAGCAAATTATTAAATAAAGTTATTGACTTAGAGCGAAATAAGAATAATTACTTTGTTAATCTTTCTCATGAACTTAGAACACCTTTAAATGTTATTTCATCTACAGAACAGCTTATATCAGAATTAAACAAACAAGATGATGGAATAGATAAAGAAAAGTTAAATTATTATATGAAGATAATAAAAAGAAATTCAAATAGATTATTAAGGTTAATAAATAATATAATAGATACAAATAAAATTGAAAGTGGAAGATATGAAACAAATTTTAAAGAAAATGATATAGTATATTTAGTTGAGGAAACATCTTTGAGTTTAAAAGATTATATTGAAAATAAAGGAATACACCTAATTATAGATCCGGAAGTTGAAGAAAAAGTTATAATGTGTGATAGTTATGAAATTGAAAGATGTATAGTTAATTTAGTAAGTAATGCAGCTAAATTTACACCAGAAGGCGGAGAAATAAAAGTAACTTTAAAAGATTTAAATAATAAAGTCATAATTAAAGTTAAAGATACTGGAATAGGAATAGATCCTAAATATCATAAAGCTATATTTGATAGATTTAATCAAATTGTAGATGCAAATTCAGAATCAAAAGGTGGCAGTGGATTAGGATTAACTATAACCAAACATATTATAGATTTACATAAGGGAAAAATATATATTAATAGTGATATTGGAAAAGGCTGTGAATTTGTTATAATATTACCTACTAATATAGAGTAGAATTTATATGTATCATTAAGCTTGTAAGGTTGGGATATAAAATATGAGAATAAACAAACTTTTTAGTAATTTAGGTATTTGTTCAAGAAAAGATACTAGTAAGCTCATTGAAGAAAATAGAATAATTGTAAATGGAATTCCATGTATACAAGGACAATGGGTAGAATTAGAGGATGAAATTCTTCTTGATAACAAGACTCTTCCAATAAAGAAAAAAATCTATATAGCATTAAATAAACCAGTAGGAGTAACCTGTACTGCAGCAGATGAAGTTGAAAATAATATAATAAATTTTATGGATTATCCTGAATATATATTTCCTGTAGGTAGATTAGATAAAGCATCTCAAGGATTAATATTGTTAACTAATGATGGGGATTTAGCTAACAATATTTTAGAATCAGAAAATGAACATGAAAAAGAATATATAGTTACTTTAGATAGACCTTTTAATAATGAATTTATTTTAGGAATGACAAGTGGTGTTGAAATATGTAATGTAAAAACAAGACATTGCAAAGTAAGAAGAATTTCGGAAGATACATTTAACATTGTTTTGACGCAAGGTCTTAATAAACAAATTAGGAGAATGAGCAAAGTTTTTGGATATAATGTTAAAAAATTAGAAAGAATAAGAATTCTTAATATTGAACTTGGAAATTTAGAATATGGTAAATGGCGTTATTTATTAGAAGAAGAAATAGAAGGGTTAAAAAATTCTAAGTAACAAAAATTTTTAGACAATATATACATATAAAGCTATATTTTACTACAATTCCATTTTACCTATTGCATATATCAATATATGTTTAAAACATAGCCAAATATAAAATATTTTAATTAAATATATCGTAAGGAGAGATTTTATATGGAAAATTTTAATTATTCAATACCTACTGAAATTTACTTTGGAAAAGGTCAAATAAAGCATTTAGGAAATGCTATAAAAAAATATGGAAGCAAAGTTCTTGTTGTATATGGTGGGGGAAGCATTAAGAGAATAGGTTTATATGATGATATGATGAAAATATTAAAAGATAATAATATATCATATGCAGAACTTTCTAATATAGCTCCAAATCCTAGAATAGAGTCCGTTAGAGAAGGCGTAAAACTTTGTAGAGATAATGATATAGAAGTTGTTTTAGCTGTTGGAGGAGGAAGCACAATAGATTGTGCTAAAGTTATTGCAGCAGGAGTAAATTATGATAATGATCCATGGGATATTGTATTAGATCCAAGCAAAATAACTAAGGTGTTACCTATAATTACAATTTTAACATTATCAGCAACAGGTTCAGAAATGGATCCATATGCAGTTATATCTGATATGAGCAAAAACCAAAAAATAGGTACAGGTCATGATAAGATGAAACCTAAAGTATCAATATTAGATCCAGAGTATACTTACTCTGTTCCTAAAAATCAAACAGCAGCAGGAACTGCAGACATTATGAGTCATATATTTGAAAATTATTTTAATAATACTAAAGGAGCATTTATCCAAGCAAGAACTGCGGAGGGACTACTTAAAGCATGTATGAAATATGGAAAAATAGCAATACAAGAGCCTAATAATTATGAAGCAAGAGCAAATTTAATGTGGGCATCTAGTTTGGCTATTAATGGTTTAATATCATATGGAACAGCTGGAGCATGGTCAGTACATCCAATGGAACATGAACTAAGCGCATTTTATGATATAACTCATGGAGTTGGTTTAGCGATTTTAACACCTCATTGGATGAGATATGTTTTAAATGATGATACGTTATATAAATTCGTTGAGTATGGAGTTAATGTGTGGAATATAGATGAGAGTTTAGATAAATATACTATAGCTAATACTGCAATAGATAAGACTGCAGAATTCTTTAAAGAATTAGGAATTCCATCAACATTAAGAGAAGTCGGAATTGGAGAAGAAAATTTTGAAATTATGGCACAAAAAGCAGTAAAATCAGGATTAGAATATGGATTTAAACCGCTTACGCCAAAAGATGTAGCGAACATTTATAAAGCTGCATTATAAATATTTATTTAAAACTTGCGTTAATAATTAAAAATAAAAAGACTGGTGTACAATGAATAAAAATTTATTGTACACCAGTCTTTTTGCATAATTTATATAAAAAAGATTTATATTATTAATGCTTAAATGCAAAAAATTTCATTAATACAAATGTTACAGGAACTCCGATTATAGCTGCTAAAACATAAGCTATAAGCTTGTGTAATCCCATCATGTTAAATACTATAAGAACAACTATATTTTGTATAATAAAATTTGGTATATATGAAATTGCAAATTTTATAAATTTATTAAAATCTAAAGCTTCTTTAAATGTAAAGAAACTGTTCAATAAATAAGATATAAATAATCCACAAATATATCCTACCACAAAAGCTATGTTCTCATTTAAAAAGCTTGAAAATATATATGAAAATACAACCCCAATAAATGTGTTTATAAGTCCTATAGTTACAAAAATAAAAAATTGTTTTGTAAAAAATGTATTTTTAAATTTTAGTATAAGCTTATCCAATATAGTCACCTACATATCAGTTTTATTTTCATCAGTTTTTATTAATTTATCAGCGATAATAAAACGAGGTCTTTGTTTTGTTTCATTATATATTTTCCCTATATATTCTCCAATTACTCCTAAAGATAAAAGTTGTATTCCACCAAGCATCCAAATAGATAAAGTTAATGAAGTCCAACCTGTAACTGTTTCACCTAAGAATTTAACTATAAGAGAATAAATTAAAGCTATAAAACTAACAAAAAATATAAAGAATCCTAATCCAGTAATTATTCTTATTGGTTTTATACTAAAAGATGTAATACCATCTAATGCAAAAGCAAGCATCTTTTTTAAAGGATATTTTGATTCGCCAGCAAATCTTTCATGACGTTCATATTCTACAATAGAGTATTTGTATCCGATTAAAGGAACAATACCTCTCAAGAATAAATTCACTTCTTTAAATTGACTTAATCCATCTAAAGCTCGTTTACTCATAAGTCTATAATCAGCATGATTGTACATAACATCTACACCAAGAGCATTCATAAATTTATAAAATCCTAAAGCAGTTGTTCTTTTAAAGAAAGTATCTGTTTGTCTAGATGATCTAACACCATAAACAACATCACTGCCTGAATAATATTCTTCAACAAATTTATCAATTACTTCAATATCATCTTGGAGATCAGCATCTAGTGATATTGTTATATCAGCATAATCTTTAGCAGTCATTAATCCAGCTAATAAAGCATTTTGATGTCCTTTATTTCTAGATAAATTTACTCCACTGAAAATTGGATTTTGAGCATGAAGCTCTTCAATTATATCCCATGTCTTATCTTTTGAACCATCATTAACAAATAAAATTTTACTATCATTTGATATAAAATCTTTATCTATCATGGAATTCATTTTTACTAATAATCTCTTTGCTGTTTCGTGTAATACAGCTTCTTCATTATAACAAGGAATTACCAAGTATAGGCAACCTTTCATATTATACTACCTCCAAATTGTCAATATATACGTTATGAAATATATGTACCAATGTTTCATAACGTATAAAAATACAAAAATCATTATAATCCATAATATTCAAATTGTAAACAAAACTCTGAGTTAAAGCAAGTGTATATAGGAAAAAACTTATCATTGACCATTAATAAATGAAAAAATATAATTAATTTAGATAAAGTATGTAACTTAAGAAAATATTAAAAGGAGAATTTTATGAAGTTATTAGATAAAGGTGATAAAGTTGGAATTATAGCATGTTCTAATGGGATTGATAAAAGCATGAAATTAAAGATTAACGAATTGGAAAGAATTTTAAAATCTATTGCTTTAAATGTTGTTTTTTCTAATACAATATATAAAAAATATTCTGTATTTAATGGAAGTGGAAAAGAGAGAGCTGATGAACTTATGAAATTTTTTGAAAATAGTGGCATAAAAGCTGTTTTTGATATTTCAGGTGGAGATTTAGCTAACGGAATCTTAGAATATTTAGATTTTAACACTATAAAGAAAAATCCTAAATTATTTTTTGGTTATAGTGATTTATCAGTAGTTATAAATGCATTGTATACTAAAAGTGATATAAAAACGTATCTTTATCAAATAAGAAATCTAATTGGAGATAATTCTGAAATTCAAATTAAGAACTTTAAAGAAACATTTATGGAAGGTAAAAAGAGTCTTTTTGATTTTAAATATGAATGGATACAAGGAAAATCTATTGAAGGAATAGTGGTAGGTGGAAATATACGTTGTTTTTTAAAACTTGCTGGAACAGATTATATGCCTAAATTTAAAGATAAAATTTTGTTATTAGAGAGTTTCAGTGGTGATGTGGCAAAGATGACTACATATTTAACTCATTACAAGCATTTAGGAGCATTTAAAGAGATAAAAGGCATAATACTAGGCAATTTTACAGAGATGGAAAATAATCAGTATAGACCTAGTATAATTGAATTAGTAAAAGAAATAGTAAGTGATGAGAATATGCCTATAATAAAAACAAGTGAAATTGGTCATGGCTCAGACTCAAAATGTGTTATTATAGGAAAGAATATATTATTAAAGTAATTAATATATTATTATTTGATTTAATGATAATTGTAGCTGCATTTAAGAATTTTAAGGTATTAGATTTTATGTAATGAATATAAGGAGAGAGGATTAAAATATTTGAAAATATTTACGCTTTATAATATTACAGGACTTGTTTTATTTACAATAGTCATTAAGTTGTTATAAAATAGTATAATAATTCAGAATTAAGATGGGATGAATTTAAATGAGAAATGATGTTGATTATTCACTAGATGAGAATTTAAGAAGCAGTATAATTAAAGCTAGAGATGTTATTTTAGATAAATTATATAATGCTAATGTATATCTTTTTGGTTCAATATCTAAAGGGAGATATTCAAAACAAAGTGACATAGATTTACTTGTTATAATTGACGAAAATAAATCAACTAAAGAATTAAGGTTATTAAGACATGAAATTGAAGATGCAATAGATGACATTAAGTTAGAAAAGGATGTAGATATTAAGTTATATAGTAAGATAAGGTATGATAAGCTTTGCAAAACACCATGTTTTGAGCAAGCAATACTTGAAGATTTAGTTAACATAGGAGGCTGGTAAAATGGTAAATAAGGATATGTTTTATTTTGCTGATATCGATGAACGCTTTATTATGGAATAAAATTTCATTAAACTACGATTATTGACAAAACATGACCATTAATATATTATAAAATAAAGAAAATACAAATTAATAATAAAGGCAATGAAAAAGAGGAGTAAAAACTGAAAGTATTATAAGGAAACTCGTTTTTATAAGATGAGAAGTACGGTTCTTTTAAGCTAAACTGTAGATTTAGAAAGAACAAAAAAGAGAGAGGGAATAGGTGAAAGCCCTTATATGGAAGGTTTTGAAGGTAGCTTTTGAGCTTCTTTGGTGAAATAACAGTAGCTAAAGACGGTTTTTCTAAATCGTTAACTAATTAAGAGTCCATTAAAGCATTATATGTGCTTATGTGGAAATAAAGGTGGTACCGCGAGTCTTCGTCCTTTTATGGATTGAGGGCTTTTTTTATTGCAGAAAAACAATAATTAATTAGCTTTAAATAATAGCTCTGTTTTAAATATATCAACACCATATTAAAACATAGTCTACAAACAACAAGAGCTAATTTAAATAATAGGGAGGAAAACAAATGTCAGAAACAAAAAATATTGCAACAACTTATGATCCAAAAGAATTTGAAGACAGAATTTATAAGACATGGGAGGAAAAAGGTTATTTTACTCCTGTAGTAGATAAAAATAAGAAGCCATTTACAATAATAATGCCACCACCAAACATAACTGGTGAATTACATTTAGGTCATGCATTTGATGATACTCTTCAAGATATGCTTATAAGATTTAAAAGAATGCAAGGTTATGCAGCACTATGGTTACCAGGTGAAGATCATGCATCTATAGCAACAGAAGTTAAAGTTGCTAATGAACTTGCTAAGCAAGGTTACAATAAAAAAGAAATGGGAAGAGAAGCATTCCTTGAAAAAGTTTGGGAATGGAGTGACGATTATAGAGCAAGAATAAGAAATCAAGTTAAAAAACTTGGAGTTTCTGCTGACTTTACAAGAGAAGCATTTACAATGGATGAAAATTTAAGTGCAGCTGTAAAGCATGTATTTGTTAAGCTTTATAATGAAGGTCTTATTTATCAAGGAAATAGAATAACTAACTGGTGTACTCATTGTCAAACAGCACTTTCTGATGCAGAAATTGAATATGAAGAACAAGCAGGTCACTTCTGGCACATCAACTATCCATTAGCTGATGGAAGTGGAGTTTTAGAAATTGCAACAACAAGACCTGAAACATTACTTGGAGATAGTGGTGTAGCTGTTAACCCTAACGATGAAAGATATAAACACCTTATTGGTAAAACTGTAATATTACCACTTGTAAATAGAGAAATTCCTATAGTTGGGGATGACTATGTTGATTTGGAATTTGGAACTGGTGCAGTTAAGATGACTCCAGCTCATGACCCTAATGACTTTGAAGTAGGAAAGAGACACAACCTTGAAATCATAAGAGTTATGGATGATAAAGGTATTATCAATGAAAAAGGTGGAAAATATAAAGGCTTAGATAGATACGAAGCTAGAAAATCTATAGTTAAAGATTTAGAGGAAGCAGGACTTCTAGTTAAAATTAAAGATCACTCTCATAATGTTGGTACGCATGACAGATGTGGTACTACAGTAGAACCAATAATATCTAAGCAATGGTATGTTAAGATGGAAGATTTAGCAAAACCTGCTATAGAAGTAATTAAGACTGGAAAAACTAAATTTGTTCCAGAAAGATTTGATAAGACATATTTCAACTGGATGGAAAACATTCAAGATTGGTGTATTTCAAGACAATTATGGTGGGGACATAGAATACCAGTTTACTACTGTAAAGATTGTGGTGAAATGATGGTACTTGAAGAAGCACCAACTAAATGCTGCAAATGTGGATCTACTAATATAGAACAAGATAATGATGTACTTGATACATGGTTTAGTTCAGCATTATGGCCTTTCTCAACATTAGGTTGGCCAAATAAAACAGAAGACTTAGAATATTTCTATCCAAACAATGTTTTAGTTACTGGACATGATATAATCTTCTTCTGGGTTGCTAGAATGATCTTCTCAGGACTTCATTGTATGGGAGAGACTCCATTTAATACTGTATTAATACATGGACTTATAAGAGATTCTCAAGGTAGAAAGATGAGTAAATCTTTAGGAAATGGTGTTAATCCATTAGATGTAATAAGTGAATATGGTGCGGATGCATTAAGATTTATGATTGCAACTGGTAATGCTCCAGGAAATGATATGAGATACTATCCTGAAAGAGTTGAAGCTTCAAGAAACTTTGCTAATAAGATTTGGAATGCTTCAAGATTTGTTATGATGAACCTTGATAAGGAAATCATGAATAAATACAAAGATTGCAAAGAATATTCATTAGCTGATAAATGGATATTATCAAAAATGAATACATTAGTTAAAGAAGTTACAGAAAATATGGATAAATATGAACTTGGAATTGCAATGCAAAAAGTTTATGATTTCATGTGGACTGAATTCTGTGATTGGTATATAGAACTTGTTAAACCAGTATTCTATGGTGAAGATGAAAAAGCTAAGGGAGTGGCATACAATGTATTAAATACTGTATTAGTTACAGGATTAAAATTATTACATCCAGCTATGCCATTTATAACAGAAGAAATCTTTACTCACTTAACAGATGAAGAAACAATTACAACATCTGTTTGGCCTGTATTTCATGAAGCTCTAGTAAATGCAGAATCTGAAAATGATATGGCATACATTATTGAAGCTATTAAGGGATTAAGAAATGTAAGAGCTGAAATGAATGTACCACCATCAAGAAAAGCTAAGGTTATTTGTTATATTGCAGAAGATGCAAAACAAGCATTTACAGCAGGTAAAGCTTACATGGAAAAATTAGCATCAGCTTCAGAAGTTGAATTCATAGCTGATAAATCAATTGTTCCAGAAAATGCAGTTTCATTAGTAGTTAAGGGTGGAGAATTATTCATACCATTACTTGATTTAGTAGATAAAGATAAAGAGCTTGAAAGACTAAATAAAGAACTTAAGAAACTAGAAGGCGAAATCGAAAGAATAGATAAGAAATTAGGAAATGCAGGATTCGTTGCTAAAGCTCCAGCCGCTGTTGTAGATGGAGAAAAAGCAAAGAGAGAAAAGTATGTTGAAATGCTTGATGCTGTTAAATTAAGAATTGAATCTTTAAATTAATTATATAATTAAGATGTGATTTTAATGAGAATTGTACACATATTTGAATGTGTGTACAATTCTTTTATTATATATGGAAAAGTATAGAATTTTTAAAGCATGAAAAGCAAATAAAATATAGTGAAAAGCAAATAAAAGGTGAGAATTAAAAGTTAAGAAAAAAATCATTGATGGAAGTTTTAGTGTCTAAAAAGTAGAAACAAGTAGATTTCACTAAAGGGGTAAAATAATAACTTTGTTATTTTAATCTTAAAATAATTTAAAAACATGGTTTAAGGTTAAATTATATATTATAATCATTTTAATAATAAATAGATAAAAGTTAATAATTACAAATAAAATTAAGTATAAAGGAGAGTTTTATATGATTATAACAACAACACCATCTATAGAAGGTAAAAATATTTTAGAATATAAAGGAGTTGTATTTGGAGAAGTAATCTCAGGTGTGAATTTTATAAAAGATTTTGCAGCTGGATTATCTAATTTCTTTGGGGGACGCTCTAACACTTATGAAGGTGAATTAATTGAGGCAAGAGAAAAGGCTATGAAGGAAATGGAAAATAGAGCTATACAAATGGGAGCTAATGCAGTAGTTGGAGTAGATATTGATTATGAAGTACTAGGAGCAGATAATGGAATGCTTATGGTAACAGCATCAGGTACTGCTGTTTATTGTGAATAATATTAGAAATTTTTAATATCACTAATATATATAAGTAAAGAGTAATTAAATAATTTAATATAATAAGTATATATTAAAAAAAGTAAAATAAATATTAATACAGTTGGTTATATAAGCTAAATAAGCAAATTTTACAGATAATTAAAGGGGAAGCAAATGAAAATGAATTATGAAGAAGCAATGAATTATATAAGTAGTGTAGGTAGGTTTGGATCTAATTATGGCTTAAAGAGAACTTATAGATTATTAGAGATATTAGGAAATCCTCAAAAAAAATTAAAATTAATTCATATAGCAGGAACTAATGGCAAGGGTTCTACAACTTCAATGATAACTTCAATTTTAATTGGCATGGGATATAAAGTTGGAATGTATACATCACCTTTTTTAGAAGAGTTTGAAGAAAGAATTCAAATTAATGGTGAAAATATACCTAAAGAGAAATTAACTTATTCAATTAATATAGTAAAAAAAGCTGTAGATAAAGTTATAGAAGAAGGATATGATCATCCAACTGAATTTGAAATTTTAACAACAGTTATGTACCTATACTATTATAATGAAAAAGTTGATTATGCTGTAATTGAAGTAGGACTTGGAGGCGAGTTAGACTCTACAAATGTAATAACTCCAATTGTTAGTGTCATTACATCAATTAGTTTTGATCATATGAATATTTTAGGGAATTCTTTATATGAAATTGCTATGCAAAAGGCTGGAATAATAAAGAAAGATATTCCAGTAGTAGTTTATCCTCAAAGTAATGAAGCTATGAAAGCGATAAAAGAAAAAGCTGAAATAGAAAAGAGTAAGGTTTATGAGATAGATAGTAAGAGTGGAACACTTTTAAAGATAACTTTTAATGAAAATTTATATCAAGAAGTTAAAATTAAGACTAGAAATAATTTATATGAAGTTAAATTACCATTAATGGGTGAACATCAAATTTTAAATTTAAGTGTGGCTTTAAATACAATAGAGGTATTATGTGAAAGAGAGGGATTAATAATTAATAAAGAGATAATGGAAAAATCTATTGAATCTGTAAAGTGGAAAGGTAGATTGGAAGTATTAAATAAAAATCCTTTAATTATAATTGATGGTGCTCATAATATAGAAGGCATAAAGATGCTAAGGAATAATATAGAAAAATACTTTAGATATAATAAGATTTATCTATTATTAGGAATTTTAGCAGATAAGCAAGTAGAAGATATGGTTAAAGAGATAACTAAAATAGCACATAAAATATATGCATTGACGCCTCATAGTGATAGAGCAGAACTGAATACAGAATTAAAAAGTGAGATATTAAAATATAATAAAAATACTATAGCTTTAGATAGTTATGAGCAAGCAATTAAGCAAGCATTGAACGAAGCAAAATCAGAAGATTTAATATTGATAAGTGGGTCATTATATATGATAGGGGATATGAGAAAAATAATAACACAAAAAATAAAGATATAGAAAAAGTTTTTATATGTTTTTTGTACTTAGAAGGGAATGAGAATTTAATGTTTGATTTTACTAATAAATGTGAAAAAACAACAATATATGAGGAATTAAATAAGTTTTATAGTAAAACCCCAGATTTACCATATAGTTATCAGGATTTTGAAATAACAGGATTAAGAGAGTTTAAGGTTTTATATAATAAAATAAAGCCATTAAAAAAAAATCAAAGAGTAAAATTAGCTAATGAGCTTATTGAGTTATTGGTAGATTATACAAAGGAAGATAAAGAAGAGATTTTTGAAAATATAAGAGGATATATGGCCCTTAATCCAATAAGTGATTATTATGAAGAATTTATAAAAAATTTTAGAGCATTTATAGAAGCTTTTATAGAATATAAAGAAGACTTAACTAATCTTTTGAAAAAATTAATACTAGAAAGTAATTCTCATGATGAAATAAAGCTTGGACTTATGATGTTATGTGTTCTAAAAATTGATGATATAGAGAAAGTATTGAAAGTATTATCAATCAATAATGAATATATTTTTTATGTAATACAAGTATATGAAACTATGAAAAATTCTAATGAAAGAGTATTTAATTTAGCTAAGCATTCTATAGGATATGGGAAAGCAATATGTATACATGAATTACAGCCTGTAAGTGATGAAATAATTGAATGGTTAATATTAGATGGATTAGAACAAAATTTTGGCTATTTGGAGTCATTAGAGTATACAATGTTATCAGTAAATCTTCTTAAGTTTTTAAAATCAGGGAGAATAAATAAAGATAATATTAAACTACTATCTAAGTCATTTGGTGAACTATTTTCAGAGTATACAATTAATAACATAGATAATGGTTTTAATGTATGCTTTGAATACTTTAAATTAGTTGATAAGTATGGATATGATATATATAGTTTATATGGGGTTATAAGTGGAATATATTCTATAGATACTTTTATATTTGAAGAATATGGTGATGATAGAGTCGATAGGATAACATCTTTAATACCACAGTATGAAAAACTTTCTAATTTTGCTGATGAAATATATATAAAAGATATTTGGAAAGATGTTATTTTAAAAGAGTTAAGTAATATAGATTTAGAAATTGAAGTTTTGATAGATGCAATGGAAAAAACCGAGTTTCAGATTTCTAACGAAGAATTTATAGGACTTATAGAAAGAGATCATATGAATCCAGCATTATATAGATATGGACTTGAAAAAGGAAATAAAGAATTAAAAGAATGTATATATAATATAGCATATGATAAACTTCCAATTATAAAAATTTTAAATAGAAATAAAGAAATTATAGATTTAGATGATCTTATAATTAAGCCAATGTATCATCTATGTTTCTATTTTTTAGTTAAGGGAATTAAATATAATGAATTTCCTGAAGAATATAAGAAAATAAATTTTGATGCTTTAAATGCTAGTTTGGTAGAAACTCGTAATAAAGCTATTAACAATCTTATGTTAATTAAAAATGAGTTTTCAGATGATGATAAAAAAATAATAGAACAGCAATTAATGGAAGAAACTTTAAAAAAATCATTAACATCTTTATTAGACAATTTGCCTAATAAAAAGAAAGAATATTTAGAATTAAATAAAGAGGAAATAATACCTCATGTTAAGGATATATATGTTATGTCAACATATATTGCAGATACTAAATATAGAGATTTAAGTGTTATAGATAATAATTACTTAGAAGATCAAATACTATATTTAATTAGAGAAAAAGATAGTAAATATGATGAAAATGCTATAAATATAGTTACAGGTAAGGGGTATGTATTAGGATATGTACCTAAATCGGATAGTTTAATGTTGAAAAATATGATTGATAATGGAAAATATTTTTATGGAGTAATTGAAAAGATAAGTGAAAATTTTGATAGAATTGATATTATGATTTATATGAGTTATAAAGATGTTATAGACGAAGTAACCAACACAATATCATTATTATATAATAAGAACGGAAAGTATTTACAATAGAAAAAAGGTGTATCGAATTTTTTACGATACACCTTTTCTTTTTAACAACTTACTTTCCATTCTATTAAGGCCTTAGCTAATTGATCAGGGCAAGAAGTTTCTTTAATTCCGCATTTAATTCCTCTTAATTTTTTAATTGCCATATCAACATCCATATTTTTAACTAATGCACCAATACCTAAAAGATTTCCTGCACAGCCACCAATGAAATTTACAGATTGTATTTTATTATCTTCAATTTCAATATTTATAGTAGTGGAACAAACACCTTGAGTTTTATATGAAAACATATTAACTTTCACTCTCCTTATTATTAATAAAAATAAACTAATGTTTTTATTATAGTAGTATTTTGTCAAGAAATAAAGATATTAGAAAAAAATAGTAGTACCATTAATATCTTTTGAGAATATATTATAAATACAAGAATGATTATCCAAGGGGGGAGAAAGAGATGAAAAAATCAATTATTATATGTAATACAGGATCAAATACATTAAGTAAAATTGATGTTGAAAATTTAGGGATTGAAACTTTGAATTTATCTCTAGAAGGGAAAGAGATAGGACCTCATGGATTGTCATTATACGATAAAAAAATCTTAGTAGCCAACAATTATAGTAATACTATATCATTAATAGATGCAGATAAATTTAAAGAAGAAGAAAATATATATATAGGAGCACATCCAAATGATTTAGCAATTTACAATAATAAGCTATATGTCTTATGCGGTGAAGCAAATTCTCTTATAATATATGACTTATTTAAAAGAGATATTGATTTAGAACTACCAATGGGAGTATTTCCTCATAGTATAGTATTTTTTCATGAAAAAAATAGAGCATTTATAAGTAATATGGGTGATGACACTATATCAATAATTGATTGTATTGAAAATAAAGAGATAAAAAGAATAAAGTGTAATAAATATCCGACTAAAATAGTCATATCTAATAACAGAAAGCATTTATATATATGTGAAAGTTATATAGGTTATGCTACAAGCGGAAGTATATCTATAATATCCTTAGAAGACTTATCTTTAAAAGCAACTATAAAAGTAGGGAATGGTCCAGTTGATTTTTGGGAAGAAGAAGGATATATTTATGTTTCTAATTTTGTAGAAGGATCCATTAGTGTTATTAATGTAAATAAATTAAAAGAAGAAAGTAAAATATTTATTTCAGGTATGCCAAGAGGAATTATTAAAGTTAATGAAAAAATTTTTGTTGGAGATTATCTAAATGGAAAATTGAAGGTTATTGATTTAAAAGGTAGGATGATAAAAAACATAGCAATAGGAAAAGAACCTAATGCTATGCTTTTAGTTAAGAATCTTCACTAAATAACATATTTATTATATTATTATAAATATTTGATGGATTATCTTTCCATTTATTGCAAAGGAGAATAGCTTGTTTTTTCGTTGGAACTGTTAGTTTTAATTCCATAAGCACACCTTCATTTTCTATAGCTTTTAGGTGTACTAAAAAATTATCATTATTATCAAGTGTATAATCACTATGTATAGTAAGCTCTTTTTTTATAAGTTCTAATTTTTCTGTTATATATTGTTGTACAATTGAAATCTTTGAAGGGGATATTCTATCTTTAAATAAAGTTAGAACAGTATCTCCTTTTTTTGTTAAGCATAATAATTTCTTATCATTATTCTCTTTGTAAACAACAAAATCAGCACTTTCTAATTCAGATAAATATTGTTGAAGTGTGAAGTAATTAATAAAATTATTTTGAAGTACTATTTCTGTTAACTGAGTATTAGATATCGGGTCTTTTATTGCTTTTAATACATAGAGTATTAATAATTTATTCTCCGCTAATTCTGCTGAACTTTCGTACATAAACTAAACCCCCATGATCGTTTAAATAATATATATATTATATCATAAAATATGATTTATTGAATATAGTTAATATTAATAATAATTAAGTAGAATGAAAAATTATAAAATATAAGGAGAGTTTAGGGATGAAATGGAGAAAAACACGGATATTTTTGGATTTAATTTTAATAATTATAGTAATTTTCATATCAATAGAGTCTAATAAAAATGTAAATGCTATTTGTGTAAATCTATATGAACATCCTATATATTCTGTTGATATAGAAGAAAAAGCAATTAGTCTAACTTTTGATATAAATTGGGCGGAAAAGGATAATCTTCAAAGCATATTACAAATATTAAATAAATACAATGTAAAAGGAACATTTTTTATAATGGGGGGATGGGTTGATTATAGTAGTGAAAACGTTGAAAAGTTAAAGAAAATTAAAGAAGGGGGGCATGAAATAGGTAATCATAGTTATAAACATCCTGATTTTGCAAAGATAAGTGAATTAAAAATAGAAGAACAGCTTAAAAAGACAGATGAAACTATAGAAAATAACATAGGAGAAAAAACTAAACTTTTTAGGTTTCCTAGTGGGTCATACAATAAACAAGCAATTCAAAAAGTAAAAAGTTTAGGGTATATTCCAATTCAATGGAATGCGGATTCTGTTGATTGGAAAGAATTAGGACAAGAAAGTGAGTATAATAGAGTTATGAAAGGGGTAGCGCCAGGAGCAATAGTACTTTTTCATAATAATGCAAAATATACTCCAAACAATTTGGAGAGAATTATAAAAGAGTTAAAAACTCAAGGATATGAATTTAAAACAGTAGGAAATCTAATATATTCTGATGAATATTATATAGACGAAAATGGTATTCAGCACAAAAATAAATAATAAAGATTGAAAATAAACCAGGATTTGTATTATAATGGTAATAAGTGCTAGTGGGAGTACTGTTTACCAAATTATTAACAGTAGAGAGAGGGGTAACAATGGATAATTTAATGTTAAATAACAAGATTTATCTAGAAGGTAAAATAGCATCTGGATTAGAATATAGCCATGAAATGTATGGGGAGGGTTTTTATACTTTTAATTTAGATGTTATGAGATTAAGTGATTCGGTTGATAGGTTAAATATAACTATATCAGAAAGATTAATTGCAAATATTGATTTAAGTATTGGAACAGAAGTTATTGTTGATGGTCAATTAAGATCATACAATAAATTTATAGATGGATCTAATAAACTTATACTTACTGTTTTTGCAAGAAATATAGAGCCATGTTTAGAAAGAAGTAAAAACCCAAATGAAATATTCTTAGATGGTTATATTTGCAAAGAACCAGTTTACAGAACAACACCTTTTGGCCGAGAAATTGCAGATGTATTACTTGCTGTAAATAGAGCATATAATAAATCTGATTATATTCCAACAATTGCATGGGGAAGAAACTCAAGATTTTGTCAAAGCTTAAATGTTGGAGATAATATAAGAGTATGGGGTAGAGTTCAAAGCAGAGAGTATCAAAAGAAAGTTTCTGATACTGAAACTATAAAGAAAATTGCTTATGAAGTATCTATATCAAAAATGGAAAAAGTAGAGGGTGACAATTCTTCAAACGAAGAAGGAGCAGTTTAAAATAATTAATATATAAATAAAAAGGGGATTTCTTAAATTAGAAATCCTCTTTTTATATGTATTATTTTCTTAAATCCTCTAATAATTGAGTTTTACCTTTTGTTTTATCATCAACTGATTTAATTATTTTTGCAGGAGAACCAGCAACAACAACGCCTTCAGGAACATCTTCTGCAACAACAGAACCAGCTGCAACAACAGAACCAGCACCAATTTTAACTCCTTCTAAAATAACAGAGTTAGCACCAATTAAAACATTGTCTCCTATTGTACAAGGCTCTTTACTTGGTGGTTCTAGGACACCAGCAACAACAGCGCCAGCACCAAGATGGACATTTTTACCTAGCTTACCACGAGCACCAATTACAGCGTTCATATCTACCATAGTACCATCACCTATCTCAGCACCAATGTTTATTACGGCACCCATCATTACTACAGCATTTTTTCCTATAGTTACTTTATCTCTAATAATAGCACCAGGCTCTATTCTAGCTTCCACTTCAAGTAAATCAAGCATAGGAATTGCGGAGTTTCTTCTATCATTTTCTAATCTAAAATGTTTTATAAGATGTTTATTATCTAATATGATTTTTGCTACTAAATCAGATTCTCCTATTAATATGTAAAAGCCATTTGCTCCATACCATTCAATATCATCCATTAAAGCATTGCTTAAATCTCCATTAACATATACTTTAACAGGAGTAGATTTTTTTGATTCTTTAATAAATCTAGCAATTTCATAAGGATCTGTTAAATTATAAGACAAGTATATCACCCTTTCATTAATTACAATTACTTTAATTATAATAAAAAAACAAGATAAATGAAAGAGAAACATTGAAAATAGAAAAGTTTGAATACTATTATTTAATAATGTAGAATGATTTATAAGAAAATAATAGATATACTATGTTATAGTATCAATATTTTAATAAATAATAATGTTAATATCAATGTTCATTTAAAACAGATCATAAAATAAAAGTAAAAAAAAGGAGAATAATGATGAATAATAGGGTAGAAAAAATACAAATTTCGGGAATAAGAAGATTTTATGAAAAAGTTCAAAAAGTTGAAGGTGCAATATCTTTAACAATAGGGCAACCGGATTTTAATGTTCCAATTGATATAAAAAAGGCAATGATAACTGCAATAGAAGAAGATAAAACTACATATACTTCTAATTCTGGTATTGAATCTTTAAGAGTGGAAATAAGCAAGTATTTAAAGAAGTTTAATATTAATTATAATAAGGAAGAAATATGTATAACAGTTGGTGGTAGCGAAGGGTTATATTCAGTATTATCTGCAGTTATTAATGAAGGTGATAAAATATTAATACCATCTCCTGCATATCCAGCTTATGAAAGCATATCTAATATAATAGGAGCTGATGTAGTAAATTATTCTTTAAATGATGATTTTACATTAAATATAGATGAAATTAAAAAAAATATAAAAGAACAAAATATTAAATACTTATTAATCTCATTTCCATCTAATCCCACTGGAGCAATACTATCTAAAGAAAACAGAGATGAATTAATAAAACTTATAAAAGAAACTAATATTACTGTAATAACAGATGAAATGTATTCAGCTATAATATTTGATGAATATTATTCTGTTGCTCAAGATGATGAAATATTAGAACAAGTTATATATGTAAGTGGATTTTCAAAAATATTTTCAATGACAGGACTTAGAATAGGATATTTTGCATGCAAAAGTGAATTTATGAAAGAAATAATAAAAGTACATCAATATGCTGTTTCTTGTGCTCCATCTATAGTACAATGGGGTGCTTTAGAAGGATTAAAAAAATCACTTGATGATGTAGAGAGGATGAGGAAATCTTTTGAACTAAGAAAAAAATATTGTATTAAAAGATTAAATGATATGGGGATAGAAGTTGTTGAACCTAAAGGAGCATTTTATATATTTCCATCAATTAAGAAATTTAATATGACATCAGAAGAATTCTGTACTAGACTTTTAAATGAAGAAAAGTTAGCTTGTGTTCCAGGAACGGCTTTTGGAAAATTAGGTGAAGGATATATGAGAATATCTTATTGCTATAGTAATGAAATTTTGTCACAAGCTTTTGACAGATTAGAAAAGTTTATAAAAAAGTTGTCTAAATGATTATCAACTATAGAATTTTTATGTTTATCGATAAGAAGAATAAATCTTAGTTTTATATATAGTTACTTATATATTTTGCTTGTAATTAAAAGCTTTAATAGAAATTGAAAAAATAGTTAAAAATATTCTAACGTCAAATATTCATTTAAAATATTTGACGTTTTTTCAAAATATACTAAATTATCAAAAAAAACTAAAAGAAATATCAAATATAAGTAAAAAAAAAATTAACAATATGATTTATTAATAAATTCGTATTATTAATGTGTTAATTAATAGCCTTGAAAAGAGAGTATTGTTTGACAAAAACATAAAATATTATATAATTTAATAAATATTAATAAATAAAAATTAAAAAATGATATTAGTGTGTTGCAATAAGTACGCTATTATGTCGTTTATAAAAATAAGGGGGATAATATAATTATGAAAAAGAACAAACTTAAAAAGTTATTTGCTGTAACTTTAGCTTTAACTTTAGGGATATCAGTTTTGGCAGGTTGTGGCAAATCATCTACGAATACAGCAAAAGCAGATGAACAAGTTATGACTTATAACTTGAATGCAGATCCTAAAACTTTAGACCCAGCATTAAATAATTCACTTGATGGGGGAATAATGCTAGTAAATACATTTGAAGGTCTATGTAAATTAGATGAAAATAATAAAGCTATTCCAGGAGTGGCAGAAAAATGGGATGTTTCAGATGATGGAACAGTATATACATTTCATTTAAGAGATAGTAAATGGTCAAATGGGGAACCTGTTACAGCTCAAGACTTTGAATATGCATGGAAGAGAGTATTAAATCCAAAGACAGCAGCTCTATATGCATATCAAATGAGCTATTTAAAAAATTCTGATGAATTTAATCAAAATAAAGATCTTAATAAAGATGGAAAAATATCAACAGCAGATGATGTTGGTGTTAAAGCTATTGACGATAAAACATTGCAAGTAACTTTACATGAGGCATGTCCGTACTTTTTAGAGTTAACATCATTTCCATGTTACTTCCCAGTTAATAAAGCATTAGTTGAATCAAATCCAACTTGGGCAAATACGGCTGAAACATATGTATCAAATGGTCCTTTTAAAATGACTAAATATGCTATAAAAGATGAAATAGTATTAGAAAAGAATGAAAATTATTATGATACAAAGGACGTTAAACTTGACAAGCTTAATGTGAAATTAGTTACAGAAGAAACTTCTGCTTGGGCAAGTTATCAATCAGGTGAGTTTGATATGGTAGATATTGTTCCATTATCTGAGGTTCAAACTGCTGTTCAAGATGGTAGTGCTAAAATATTTGAACAATTAGGAACTTATTTCTATTGTATCAATGTGTCTGAAAAAGCTAAAACTGTAAATCCAGAAGCAGCAAAAGCATTATCAGACGCAAAGGTAAGAAAAGCTTTAGCGTTAGCCATAGATAGACCTTCATTAGTTAAAAATGTAACTAAAGGAGAACAAATACCAGCTTATAGTTTTGTACCAGAAGGTATTTTAGATAAAGATGGAAAAGATTTTGCAAGTAAAGAGTATTTCAAACCAGAAGGTAATGTTGAAGAAGCTAAAAAATTATTAGCTGAAGCAGGATATCCAAATGGTGAAGGATTCCCAGCGATAGTATTGACATTTAATCCAGAAAAAGGAAATGGAACTACTGCTCAAGCTGTACAAGATATGTGGAAAAATAATTTAGGTATAAATGTAGAGCTTCAAAGTCAAGAATGGAAAGTATTCCAAACAACTAGAGATAATAAAGATTATTTAATTGCTAGACATGGATGGGTTGGAGACTATGTTGATCCTATGACATTCTTAGAAATGTGGATTAGTACTTCAGGACAAAATAATGCTGGATACAATAATCCTAAATACGATGAATTAATAAAGTCATCAAAGACAGAAAAAGATTCTGCTAAGAGATTAGAAATATTACATCAAGCAGAAAATATATTAATGGAAGATATGCCAATAATTCCAGTTTATTATGAAACTCAACCAAAGGGTGTAAAAGACTATGTGAAAGATGTTAGAGTTTCACCATTAGGATTTATATATTTTGATAAAGCTTATATAGACGGAAAGTAGTTTTATTATTGAAATTGCTTCAAATGTATATGGATTCTAATCTATATACATTCTGAAGCAATTTTTAATTCTTTAGGAGATTATAAAAATCTTAAATATAAAGATATCGTACATAATTTTTATTTGTTTATATATATTTGAGAAAAATAGTAGTTTATTATTTAACAATGTCGTTTTTATATAATTGCAATCTATTTTATTTTATATAATATCAATATTTTTAATGGAAATTAATTAGCAAAAAGCAATATTATTAACGATATATCAGTGAAAAACTATATATATTAATATAAAAATAAAAAAACAAGAAAATAAAATTACATTAATAAAAAAATATGTAAAAAAATATGTAATCAACATTTAAAAATACAAGTGTTTTTGAACGAAATACAGGCTTAGAGGAGGATAGAATATATGGAAAATATATATTAAATTATTAATTAATCAATAGAAATGGTTCTAATTTATTGACAAAAATTAATATTATTATATAATTATTAAATAAATTGATATGATTATAAATATCGAATTTTGTAAAAAGGGAGAGGGAAAAATGCTAAAATACATTGGAAAAAGATTATTAGCAAGTATATTAACAATATGGGTTGTCATAACTTTAACATTCTTCCTTATGAGACTTATGCCAGGTGGGCCTTTTGATAGTGAAAAATTAACACCTGAAATTAAAGCTAATATGGAAGCAAAATATGGAATGGACAAACCATTAGGAGAGCAATATGCATTGTATATGAAAAACCTAGTTAAAGGGGATCTTGGTGAATCAATGGTATTTAAAGGAAGAAGAGTATCAGAAACAATATCATATTCATTCCCAGCATCTGCAAAAATTGGTTTAGTGAGTGTGGCTTCATCAGTTCTTGTAGGAGTAGGATTAGGGATAGTAGCAGCATTAAAAAAAGGTACATGGGCAGATTCACTTATCATGCTCTTAGTTACTTTAGGAATTACTATACCAAGTTTTGTAATAGGAGCTGTATTAATTTATTTCTTAACTGTTGAGCTTAGATTATTACCAGCAACAGGATTTAGTAGTTGGAAGCACTATATAATGCCAGTAATAGCATTATCACTAGGATCAATGGCTTTTATTACAAGACTTACAAGAAACAAATTATTGGATGTGTTAAAATCTGATTATATAAGAACAGCAAAAGCTAAAGGATTAAGTAAAAGAAAAGTTATATTAAAACATGCACTTAGAAATTCATTAATACCAATAGTAACTTATGTTGGACCATTAATAGCAAGTATTTTAACTGGTAGTTTCGTTGTAGAAAAAATATTTGCAATTCCTGGATTAGGTAATGAATTTGTTCAATCAGTTACAAATAGAGATTACACTATGTTACTTGGAGTTACAGTATTTTTTTGTACTTTACTTATAATGTTCAACTTTATAGTTGATATTATGTATGTAGTAATTGATCCAAGAATAAAATTAGAAGATGCAGAAGTTTAGTAGGGAGGAGAAAAAAAGTTATGGAACAAGAAGTTAATTTAGAAAAGGACTTATTTACTCCTCTAACTGAAGAAGAAAAAAAGATAGAGGTTATTGTAAGACCAAGTATTGGTTATTGGAAAGACGCATGGAACAGACTTAAGAAGAATAAAATGGCTATAATATCTTTAATTGGAATAATAATTATTACAGCAGCAGCAATTTTAGTTCCTATGACATCACAATATACTTATGATTCAAATTCTTTATCTGCTGTTAATTTAAAACCATCAGCAGAACATTGGTTTGGAACAGATCAATTAGGTAGAGATATATTTGTAAGAGTATTTTTTGGTGCTAGATATTCATTAATGATAGGTGTAGCAGCAGCATTTATTAATTTATTTATAGGTGTATTATATGGTGGTATAGCAGGATTTTGCGGTGGAAAAATAGATAATTTAATGATGAGAATCGTTGATGTATTATATTCAATCCCATTAATAATATATGTAATCATTTTAATGACTATATTAAATAAACCAGGAAGTGGTGGTAGTGGTCTTTCAACTATTATATTAGCACTTTCAATATCTTATTGGATTGGAATGGCAAGAATAGTAAGAGGAGATGTTTTACAATTAAAACAACAAGAATTTGTTCTTGCAGCAAAAGCTTTAGGAGCATCTAATACTAGAATACTTATAAGACATTTAATACCAAACTGTATTGGATCAATAATGGTTACATTGACTTTGCTTATACCACAAGCGATATTTACAGAAGCATTTTTAAGCTTCATAGGATTAGGACTTGTTCCTCCTAAAGCATCTTTAGGAACTTTAGCTAATGAAGCAATGAAAGCAATATATCAATATCCTTATCAATTGCTATTCCCAGCATTAGCAATTTGCTTAATAATATTAGCATTTAATCTTTTCGGAGATGGATTAAGTGAAGCACTAGATCCTAAGAATAAGAGATAGGAGGAAGATATAATGGAAAGACTATTAGAAGTAAAAGATTTAAAAACTTCCTTTAAAACTAATGTAGGAGAAGTGCATGCAGTAAGAGGTGTTTCTTTTTACTTAGATAAAGGAGAAGCTTTAGGTATAGTTGGAGAATCAGGTTGTGGTAAAAGTGTTACTATGATGTCAATTATGAGATTACTTGCTGACAATGGAAAATTAGCAGGTGGAGAAATTGAATTTGATGGTAAAGATTTATCAAACATAAAAGAATCAGAAATGGAAAGTATAAGAGGAAATGATATTGGAATGATATTCCAAGATCCTATGACATCATTAAATCCTGTTTATACTATAGGAGATCAATTAACAGAACCATTAATGAAACATACTGGTATGAGTAGATCAGAAGCTAAACAAGAAGCTATAAAAATGCTTAAATTAGTAGGAATACCGAGCCCAGAAAAAAGAATAAAACAATATCCACATGAATTTTCAGGTGGTATGAGACAAAGAGCTATGATTGCAATGAGTTTAATTTGTGAACCAAAACTTATAATTGCTGATGAACCAACAACAGCATTAGATGTTACAATTCAAGCACAAATTTTAGATTTAATGAAGGAGTTAAAAGAAAAACTTAATACTTCTATTATATTAATTACTCATGATTTAGGAGTTGTTGCTGATCTTTGTTCAAGAATTAATGTAATGTATGGTGGAATTGTAGTTGAAACAGGTACTACAGAAGATATATTTTATAGAGGAAAACATCCTTATACTTGGGGTCTTTTACGAAGTGTACCAAATCCTAAGGAAAACTCTAAGGAAAAACTTAGACCAATTGAAGGACAACCACCAGATTTATTAAAACCACCAGTAGGATGTCCTTTTGCAGCTAGATGTGAATATGCAATGAAGGTTTGTCTTCAAAAACAACCTCCACAATTTGAAATAGGAGAAAATCATAAGGTATCATGCTGGCTATGCCATGAAAATGCTCCTAAAGTAGAGTCACCTATAAAGAGGAGGGAAGAATAATGGAAAAAGATAAAGAAGTAATTTTAGAAGTAAAAGATTTATGTAAATACTTCCCTGCTAGCAAAGGTTTATTCAGAGGAAAAAGTTATGTTAAAGCTGTTGATAGAGTTTCTTTTACAATAAATAAAGGGGAAACTTTAGGACTAGTAGGAGAATCAGGTTGTGGTAAAACAACTACAGGAAGAACAATATTAAAATTATACAATCCAACAGCAGGAAAGATAATTTTTAAAGGAAAAGATATTACTGATTACTCAGTAAAAGATATGATATCTTTAAGAAAAGATATGCAAATGATTTTCCAAGATCCATATGCATCATTAGATCCAAGAATGACAGTAGGGGATATTATAGGAGAAGCTATTGATATTCATGGATTATATAAAGGTGAAGAAAGAACTAATAGAATAAGAAGTCTTTTAACTAAAGTAGGTCTTGCTAGTGATCATATAAACAGATATCCACATGAATTTTCAGGTGGACAAAGGCAAAGAATAGGTATTGCTAGAGCATTGGCAGTTCAACCATCTTTAATTATATGTGATGAACCAATATCTGCACTTGATGTTTCAATTCAGGCTCAAGTTATAAATATGCTTGAAGAGCTTCAAGAAGAGTTAGGATTAACTTATCTTTTTATAGCACATGACCTTTCAATGGTTAAACATATATCAACTCATATTGGAGTTATGTATTTAGGTAGAATGGTTGAAAAAGGAGAAAGTAATGCAGTATACTCGGAGTCAATGCATCCATATACTCAAGCACTTCTTTCAGCAGTGCCAATACCTGACCCTGATGAAGCTAAGAATAATCAAAGAATAATATTAGAAGGAGATATACCATCTCCAATTGATCCACCTCCAGGATGTAGATTCCAAGGTAGATGTAGATATGCTAAACCAATTTGTAGTGAAATTGATCCTGAATTAAAAGAAGTTAAACCAGGACATTTTGTAGCATGTCATTTATATGATTAATAAATATCTTTAATTAGATAGTTATAATAAAATAGGATTATAAGTTTTCAGGTGAAGTTAAAAAGCTTCATCTGAAACTTAAAGTCCTTATCTAGGGTGCTGCAATCGTTATCTTTTTGCTTATTATGGAAATAAATAATGATTGTTAGTTTGCAAGATAAATTTGACAGAATTGTTAAGGGGGAAATTTTTAATGAAAACTAGTAAAATTAAAAAGTTGTGTGCAATAACATTGGCATTAACTTTAGGTTTTTCAACTTTAGTAGGCTGTGGCGGAGGAGCTAGTAATGATGCAAATGCTCAAGTTATGACTTATAACTTAAATGCAGATCCTAAAACTTTAGATCCAGCATTAAGTGAAGCTGTAGATAGTGGAACTATTATAGTTAATGCATTTGAAGGATTGTACAAATTAGATGAGAATAACAAGGCTATTCCTGGAATTGCCGACGGTTATGATGTCAAGGATGGAACAGTATATACTTTTCACTTAAGAGATGGTGTTAAATGGTCTAATGGTGAACCACTTACAGCACAAGATTTTGAATATTCTTGGAAAAGAGTGCTAAATCCAGAAACAGCTTCAGCATATGCATTCCAAATGCTATATATTAAAGGCGCAGAAGCTTACAATAAAGGAAAGGGAAGCGCAGAAGAAGTTGGGATTAAAGCAATTGATGATAAGACTTTAGAAGTAACATTAGCTGCTCCATGTTCATACTTTTTAGAATTAACAGCATTCCCTACTTATGCACCAGTAAATAAGGCCATAGTTGAAGCTAATAAAGATAGCTGGGCACTTAATGCTGAAACATATGTTTCAAATGGACCTTTTAAGATGACTAAATATGCAATGAAAGATGAAATTGTATTAGAAAAGAATGAAAATTATTATGATGCTGGAAATATAAAACTTGATAAATTAAATGTGAAATTAGTTACTGAAGATACATCTTCTTGGGCTAGTTTTAAAACAGGAGATTTTGATATGGTAGATATTGTACCAACAGCAGAAGTAGAAGGAGCCTTAGCAGATGGAAGTGCAAAAGGTTTTCCAATTTTAGCAACAGGATTTTATGTTATAAATGTTTCAGATTCAGTAAAATCAATAGATCCAAATGCTGCAAAGGCACTGCAAGATAAGAGAGTTAGAAAAGCTTTAAATCTTGCTATAGATAGAACTTCAATAGTTAAAAATATACAAAAAGTAGGATCTCCAGCAACTGGATTTATACCAGTAGGAATTAAAAATCCAGATGGATCAGATTTTGCAAGCAAAGAATATTTTAAAGCAGAAGGTAATGTAGAAGAAGCTAAGAAATTATTAGCAGAAGCTGGATATCCAAATGGTGAAGGTTTCCCTAATCTTGTAATGCTTATAAATCAAACTAATCCAAATGGTGATATTGCTCAAGCTATGCAAGACATGTGGAAGACTAATTTAGGAATTAATGTTGAACTTCAAAGTCAAGAATGGAAAGTATTCCAAACTACAAGAAATGCAAAACAATATGAACTTGGTTTCCATTCATGGAGTGGTGATTATGTAGATCCAATGACATTCTTAGATATGTGGGAAAGTACATCAGGACAAAACTGTGCAGGATATAATAATCCAGAATACGATAAGTTGATAAGAGATGCAAAAGTTGAACAAGATCAAACTAAGAGATTTGAAATGTTACACAAAGCAGAAGATATGTTAATGGAAGATATGTTTGTAATACCTTTAAATTATCAAGTTAAAGCTAAAGGTATAAAAGACTATGTAAAAGGTGTTAATGTTACACCACTAGGATTCATATACTTTGATAAGGCATATGTAGAAGGAAAATAAAATTTAAATAAAAAAGAGGAGATTTTCTAAAATCTCCTCTTTTTTTGAATTTAAATATCCAAAAAATTATTTAGTTATACCTATAACATCATCCATAGTGTATAAACCTGGATTTGATATATTACCCATGTATTCACAAGCTTTTAAAGCTCCGATAGCAAATACTTCTCTAGAAATCGCTTTATGAGATAATTCTATTACCTCTCCAACTCCAGCAAAGATTACATCGTGATCTCCAACTATAGAGCCACCTCTAATAGCATGAATTCCTATTTCATTCTCTTCTCTTTTAGATGCTCCAGAACGTCCATAAACGAATTTTGTTTCATCATTTATAGATTCCTTTATTGTATCTGCAAGTAAAACTGCAGTACCACTAGGAGAATCTACCTTTTGATTATGATGTTTTTCTATGATTTCAATATCATAATTACCATAAAGAAGAGGTGTTACTTTTCTTAATAGAGAATTTATTAAATTTATTCCAAGAGACATATTAGCAGAACGGAATAATGGAAGAGTTTTACTCTTTTCCTCTATTAAAGTTAAATCTTCATTAGAAAATCCAGTTGAACAGATTACTAAAGGTTTCTTAGTTTTTTCAGTTAGATTTAATAATCCTTTTAAAGCACCAGCTCTTGAGAAATCTAATAGTACATCATAATCTAGATCTAAGTCTTCAGGCGTTTCAAATATAGGATAAGATGTTTCATGAGGGAACTTATCTATACCAGCAATAATTTTTAAATTATTAAATTTGCTAGCACATTCAGTTATGACTTTACCCATTTTGCCACAGCAACCGTTTAATACTATTTTTATCATTTAATCACCTTATATTAATTTATTTTCCTTTAAAATAGTCTTTAATGTTTCTAAATTACTATCTTCCATTTCGCATAGTGGAAGTCTTAAAGAGCCAACTTCAAATCCCATAAGATTCATAGCTGTTTTTACAGGAATAGGATTTGTTTCTATAAATAAAGCATTTGTTAATTTCAATCTGTTTAATTGAATGTCTAAAGCTTCATTAAATTTTCCTTCTAAACACTTTTTGGTAAGTGTGTGAACTTCATTTGGTATAACATTAGCTAAAACTGATATAACGCCTTTGCCTCCAAGAGACATTATTGGAACTATTTGATCATCATTACCAGAATAAATATCTATTTTATCTTTACATAATGATTTCATTTCCATAATTTGGCTTATATTACCGCTTGCTTCTTTTATAGCAACTACATTATTTAACTCTGCTATTTGTACTAAAGATTTAGGTGTTATATTTACACCAGTTCTACTTGGTACATTATAAAGAATTATAGGAGTATTTACAGAATCATTTACTGCCTTAAAATGCTTAAATAATCCTTTTTGAGAAGTTTTATTGTAATAAGGAGTAATTACAAGTATAGCATCAACTCCAACACTTTCAGCATATTTACTCATTTCAATAGCAGAAACAGTGTTGTTTGAACCAGTACCAGCAATTACTGGTATCCTTTTATTTATTGTATCAACTGCAAATTTGATCACAGCTTTTTTTTCGTTTTCTGTCATAGTAGTTGCTTCACCAGTAGTTCCACAAATAATTATAGAATCTGTTCCTTCTTTAACGTGCCATTCTAATAAATCCTGTAATTTATCATAATCTATTCCGTTATCATTAAAAGGAGTAACAAGTGCTACACCAGAACCTTCAAATACTGACATTAAAATTCCTCCATTTTTAATTGTTAGATTGGATAATTATTTCAGCAATTTGAATAGCATTAAGAGCTGCTCCTTTTCTTATATTGTCTCCAACAACCCATAGGTTTAAGCCATTATCAATACTAAAGTCCCTTCTGATTCTACCAACATAAACATCATCTTTTCCTGATACCATAAGAGGGGTAGGATATTTTAATTCTCTTACATCATCATATACAGTTACACCATTAGTGTTTCTAAATAATTCAAAAATATCTTCCACTTCAAATGGAGAATTTAATTCTACATTTATACTTTCACTATGCCCATTTAATACAGGAACTCTAGCTGTAGTAGCTGTTATTCTTAAATCAGGACAATTAAGTATTTTTCTTGTTTCATTAATCATTTTTTCTTCTTCTTTAGTGTACCCATTATCTAAAAAGACATCTATATGAGGTAAAACATTACCTGCTATAGGATAAGGGAATTTTTTTGGTGCAATTCCTTTAACGCCATCTTCTAAGTCTTTTATGGCTTGAATTCCGGCACCTGATACGGCTTGATAAGTTGAATATACTATTCTTTTGATTCCATATTTATCATTTAATGCTTTCACTATAGGCATAGCCTGTATAGTAGAGCAGTTTGGATTAGCAATTATTCCTTTATGAAGTTTTATATCTTCAGGATTTACCTCTGGTACTATTAAAGGTACCTCAGGGTCCATTCTCCAAGCACTACTATTATCAATCACTACAGCTCCATATGAAGCAAATATAGGTGCAAATTCTTTACTAGCATCTCCACCTGCTGAAAAAAGTGCATAGTCTATTTTTTTACTTTTTATATTTTTTTCACATGTTTCTTCAACAATAAAATCCTTTCCTTTAAACTTTAAAGTTTTTCCTTCGGATCTTTTAGATGCAAAAAGATATAAATTTTTTACTGGAAAATCTCTTTCTTCTAGAATTTCTAAAAATTTTCTTCCTACATTTCCAGTAGCCCCAACTATTGCGACATTATACACATTAATCCCTCCTAATTATTTTTATAAGTATAATTTATTTTAAAAAATTATCTAATATACAAATACTATAGTTAAATATAATGAAAATATCAAGTACATGTATAAAATAAGTGAAAATTTTTCATATAATAGCTATGTTTTATACATACTAATAGTATATTCAGAACATATTATTAGTGAATAATGATATAAAACAAATTAAGAAAATAATATACACTTTATTAGATATTATATAGTCTTAATAATTTGTTTTTTGAAAGGAGTGCATAACTGTGAGTGGTACACCATTAAAAAAAATAATAAAATCCAAAATAAAATCTAATAAAGAACTTACTGAAGCAGAAAAAATGAGGGAAAAATTAAAATATGAAATTGCAGAAGAACTTGGATTAAGTGATAAAGTTGATAAAGAAGGTTGGGGTGGACTTTCTGCAGAAGAGACAGGGCGAATAGGAGGCATGATGACTAAAAGGAAGAAGATACTTAATATGCCAACTAATAATCAAATATTACAAAATCTAAATTATAATAAGAAAATATAATTTAAAGTATAAAATCTATATGGCTATAGTCTAATATTTATATGTAGTAAAGGAAATATATATGTAATGTGATTATATTGTATTAAAGTTGACGAATTACTTATTAAGATATAATATAATTGTTGGAAATATATATGATATTTTAAGGATGGGTAATATTTATGGCTTATGGCGAATTTGCAAATATTTATGATAAGTTAATATATGAAGATATAAATTACGACTTAGTAGGCAATAGAATTATAGAACTATGTAAAGAAAATAATATAAAATATGAAGACTACTTAGATTTAGCATGTGGGACAGGTAATGTATCAATAAATGTAGCTACATATTTTAAAAATACATATGCTGTTGATTTGTCAGATGATATGTTAAATATAGCATTTGATAAATTCAAAAAAAATAAAATTAAAGCAAAAATAATATGTCAAGATATGTGTGAGCTATCATTAAATCATAAATTTGATTTAATAACATCTGTTCTTGACTCTACAAATTATTTAACAGAATATGATGAGTTAATAAGTTATTTTAATAGAGTACATGAACATTTAAAAGATGACGGAATATTTATATTCGATATAAATTCTTATTACAAATTATCAACTATATTAGGTAATAATATTTATACATATAATTCAGATGATGTATTTTATACATGGGAAAACGTATTTGAAGAAGAAGTACTTAATATGTTTTTAACTTTTTTTGTTAAAAGTAAAGAAGAATTATACGAGAAATTTGAAGAGCAACACATAGAAAGAGCTTATAAAGAGGTTGAATTAGAAAAAGCTTTAAAAGACTGTGGTTTTAAATTAGTAGGTAAGTTCGATAGTTACAGTAATAAATCTGTATTTAAAGAAAGTGAAAGAATAGTTTATGTTGTAAGTAAATAATGGAGGGCGATATTTATATGAAAGATAAAATAGTTAGAGCAACGGCTAAAAATGGGATGGTTAGAATAATAGGAGGAATCACTACAAACTTAGTTGATGAGGGTAGTAAGATTCACGAATGTACTCCAGTTGCAGCAGCAGCGTTAGGAAGAATGCTTACTGCAGGAACTTTAATGGGAACTACATTAAAAAGTGAAAAAGAGTCTTTAACTTTAAAGATAAATGGTGGAGGAGAAGCAAAAGGAATAACAGTTACTGCACATAATGATGCAAGTGTGAAGGGTTTTATAGGGAATCCATATGTTACTAGGGAATTAAACGCTAAAGGAAAGTTAGATGTTGGTGGTGCTATAGGTAAGGATGGACTTTTATATGTAATTAAAGACTTAGGTTTAAAAGAACCATATGTAGGTCAAGTTCCAATATATAGTGGGGAAATAGCAGAAGACTTTGCTTATTATTTTACAGTATCTGAACAAACACCATCAGCAGTATCTTTAGGAGTGCTAGTGGATAAAGATATATCTATAAAAGCAGCAGGAGGATTTATAGTTCAAATGATGCCTGATGCAGATGAACTTTTAGCTGATTTAGTAACATATAGATTAGAAGAGATACCACCTATAACTACACTTATAGCAGAAGGAAAAAGTATAGAAGAAATATTAGAATTTATATTTGAGGGCATGGATTTAAATATACTAGATTCTATTGAACCTAAATATAGATGTGATTGTTCAAGAGATAAAGTAGAGAAAGCATTAGCATCTATAGGTAAGAAAGAGTTGCAAGAAATATATGATGATGGTAAAAATGAAGAAATAGTATGTAATTTTTGTAACACTAAATATGCATTTACAACTAAAGATATTGGTGAGTTATTAAATTCTACAAAAAAATAATAGTAAAATTTACAATTAAATTATAATCTTAAGCAGTAAGTAATAAAAATGTACTTTGACTTTTAAGTTAAAGTACATTTTTTATATTAGAAAAATATTAATATAGGAACAGAAAAAAAATAAAATCATATTATTAATAGTGGATGTGATAAATTTACAAATTAGGTTTAAAGCACAAGTAAGCTACCTCTATCTATTAATTTACCTTTTCTTAAATAAATAGGAGAAACATCATATTTATATAAAAACTTATTCACTTCATTTCCCCACGTATAATGACTTAATTCACCAAAGAAAGCTATCTTATTATCAGAAATTAGCCCTCCAGTACCTCCAATAAATCCATAATTTAAATTTGGAAGAAGTATATCACCCGGAGGAAGCAAAAGGACATCAAAATCATAATTTATTAGTGTGGAATAAATTCCTACATCACTTGTTATAAGTGCTTTGTTTCTAACAGGTAGTACAGAGCATTTTGTATATCCTTGAGATACATTGATATTTAACTTAGATGATTGAGAATTTAAGAGAGTATTGTCACTATATTTTAAGTTGTGAATAAAATAATCATCTAAAATTAAAGAATTTAAAATAATATCTTTAGGGTATGTATTAGACAAGTTAGAATTTGAAAGAATATATTTTATATTCTTACTATCCAATAGTTTTATAAATTCTAAAGGGATATCTTTATGAATAATAATTTGATTTTCAGAAGAATTTTTTAAGATATTCATTTGAATATCAGGATGACCATTTATTGCTTCATATACATTATTAGATTTAGGAACTAAAATGGGTTCAATATTAAGTTTTTGTAAATTATTAATTTCTTCTTTTGTTGATCTGTAGTCAATAAAACAATACATAGAAATACTCCTTTAATATAGTAATTTATAATAAGAAACTACTACAATATTAAAAAAAAAACAATAGGATATGAAAATCTAAAATTTAGTATTTTTATAAGTATAAGAGCTTTAAGTTTATTACATACTAATGTAAGAAGGGAGTGAAATCCATGCTTGTTTTGAAATTAGCTTATAATGATGAATTAGATTTTGTTGGTGAATTACAAGATCTAAGAGAATTGCTAAAGAAAAAAAATATAATAATAGGATTAGTAGAAAGCATAGAAGATAAGACTCATATTATAAAAATTATTTGTGAAGAAGAACATTATAATGAAAAGGTAAAAGATATTATTAATTTATATGTAAGTAATATTTTATATAAAGTTGTTATTGAAAATTATAGACAAAAAGAAATGTTTGAATTTTTAACAGAAAATTATTTTTTCTTAAAACAAGATGAAATATTAGAAATAGAAGATGATATTGTTAAAGTATTAGAATGTGAAAGTGGATTAAAAGATGGTAACTCTATTTATTATTTAAATAAGATGAACGGAATTATTGAAGAGATAAAAGATTGCATAAAAGAAAAGCAAGAAATTAATATAAATGGATTCATAACATTTAGAATGAAGAAACTTAGAGGAGATATAGAAAAAATAATACAAAAAGTAGTTGAAAATTATATTGTTGAAAAGGAGTATAAGGAATTTGTTAAGTTATTAAAGTATTTTGTTGATATACAAGATTGCAAGATAGAACTGATAGATATATCTATAGAAGAAAATGGTAACTATATAGTAACTGATAATTATGGAACAGATTTATTAAAAACATTTAAGGAAGAATTCTCGGATTGTAAGAAAATGAGCGATGTTAGTACAGAAGATATATTAATAAGTGGATTAATTACAAACACTCCTAAAAAAATAATAATTCATAATAAAGAGAATTCTATTAATAGAGAATTTTTAGATACTATTAACAATGTGTTTGAAGAGAGGGTCGAATATTGCACAGGGTGCATGAAATGTGAAAATAAAAAAATAATAATAAAAAGTATTGACACATTATGAAATGCTTGATATAATTTAGTTCGTAAAGAAGAAACATAGCCGTTTCTCACCATACAGTTGTGAAGTACTAGTGTGGTTATATCTCTAGATTTTATCAATAGTGATAGTGTAAGACGGCTTATGGCCGTCTTTTATTATGTATAAAATTCCTCGGAGGTGAAAAGTATTAGTAAAGATTATTTTATTAATGAAGAGATAAGACAAAAAGAATTAAGAGTAGTTGCAAATGATGGAGAACAATTAGGTGTAATTTCGTCAAGAGAAGCTATGAGAATAGCAGAAGAACAAGAGTTAGATTTAGTTATGATTTCACCAAATGCAAACCCTCCAGTGTGTAAAATAATGGACTTTGGTAAGTTCATATATGAACAATCTAAAAAAGAAAAAGAAGCTAAGAAGAAACAAAAGGTTGTAAGTGTTAAAGAAGTAAGAGTAAGTCTTACAATAGAAGAACATGACATTGCTATAAAAGCAAAGAATGCCAGAAAATTCTTATTAGACGGAGATAAAGTTAAAATCACTGTTAGATTTAGAGGTAGAGAGATGGAATTGACTCATATTGGAGCAAGAATTCTTGATAACTTCGCAAAGAAATTGGAAGATGTCTGCCAAATAGAAAAGCATCCAAAAAAAGAAGGCAGAAACATGACAATGGTTTTAGGCCCTAAAAAGGGATAACTTGAGAGGAGGATTTTATTTATGCCAAAAATGAAAAGCCACAGAGGTGCAGCAAAGAGATTTAAGAAAACAGGTACAGGAAAGCTTAAGAGAGCGAAAGCATTCAAAAGCCATATATTAACAAAGAAGAGTCCTAAAACTAAGAGAAATCTTAGAAAAGGTGGATACGTATCAAAATCAGAAGAAAAAGTAATGAAAAAATTATTACCATATCTATAATTTGAAGAGGTTACAGGAGGTTTAAAGCATGGCAAGAGTAAAGAGAGCAAAAAACGCTCGTAAGAATCATAAAAAGGTTTTAAAACTTGCAAAAGGATACTACGGTGGAAAGAGTAAGTTATTTAAAACAGCTAACGAATCAGTAATTAGAGCATTAAGAAATTCTTATGTTGGAAGAAAGAATAAAAAGAGAGATTACAGAAGATTATGGATTGCTAGAATAAATGCAGCAACAAGAATCAATGGTCTTTCATATTCAAAATTCATGAACGGAATTAAATTAGCTGGTATCGATATAAACAGAAAAATGTTATCAGAAATCGCTATAAATGATGCAAAAGCATTTGCTGATTTAGTAGAAGTAGCTAAAAAACAATTAAACGCTTAATAAAATGCGACTTAGGTCGCATTTTTATTATATATTGAAAAATATTATAATTTTAAAATTATTTATATATTTTTAGTTTACATAAAATTTATATTAAATAGGTAAAATAAAATGAAGTAATTTTAAATTAACCTTTTGAGGTGAGTATATGGGAAAAGTTCTGACAAAAAAATCAAGACTTAATGCAGTTCAAGTGCTATCTATAGGTTTTGCTATAGTTGTTTTAATAGGAGCACTTATATTAACTTTACCTATTTCTTCTGTCAGCGGTGAAAGTACAAATTTTATAGATGCCATTTTTACATCTACATCAGCAGTATGTGTTACTGGGTTAGTTACATTAGACACAGGAACTCACTGGAGTACTTTTGGTCAAGTTATAATTATAATGTTAATAGAAATTGGTGGAATGGGCTTCATGTCTTTTACTACATTTATTGCAATACTATTAGGAAAAAAGATAACTTTAAGGGATAGATTATTAATGCAGGAAGCCATGAACACTTTCAATATTGAAGGTTTAGTAAGAATGGTTCAATATGTTTTTGCATTAACATTTTCAGTTCAGTTTTTTGGCGCCTTATTATTATCAACTCAGTTCATACCGCAGCTTGGATTTTCAAAGGGATTATTTTATAGTATATTTCATTCTATTTCAGCATTTTGTAATGCAGGGTTTGATTTATTTGGAAATTTTAATAGTTTAACTGGTTATTCTAGTAATATAGTAGTAATATTAAGCATAAGTGCTTTAATAATAATTGGTGGTTTAGGTTTTACAGTATGGCTTGAAATATATAATTATAATAAAAGTTCTAAAAGATTATCTCTTAATTCTAAGGTGGTATTATTAGTTACTATATTTTTAATTATTTTTGGATTTATATGTATATTTTTATTTGAATATAAGAATATACAAACTATAGGTGGGATGTCTTTTAAAGACAAGATATTAAATTCATTTTTTGCATCTGTATCTCCAAGAACAGCAGGATTTAATAGTATTTCTACTGATGATATGACGATGTCTGGTAAATTAATTACTATAATATTAATGTTTATAGGAGGATCATCGGGTTCAACAGCAGGTGGTTTAAAAACTGCTACATTTGGTGTTCTGATTTTAACAGTAATTTCTGTTTTAAAAGGAAGAGAAGATACTGAAGCATTTGAAAAAAGATTTTCAAAAGATTTAGTATATAAAGCATTTACTTTATTTTTTATTGCAATGATGCTTGTGATGATAGTGACAATGATTCTTACCATAGTGGAACCAAATCAATCTTTTATAAATTTACTTTATGAAGCAACTTCAGCTTTTGGTACAGTAGGATTAACTACTGGAGTAACGCAACAATTATCATTTACAGGAAAGATTGTAATAATGCTTACTATGTATTGTGGTAGAGTTGGTCCATTAACTGTAATTTTAGCATTGTTAAATAGAAAGAAAAAAAAGGGATATAGATATCCAGAAGGTAAGATATTGATAGGATAGGAGTGACTTAGTTTTGGTAAACAAACAATTTGTGGTGATTGGGTTAGGTCGATTTGGTGCTTCTGTTGCTAAGACTTTATATGACTTAGGAAATGATGTTTTAGTAATAGATAAAGACGAAGATATAATTCAAGATATTTCTGATAATGTAACTCATGCAGTTCAAATGGATTCTACTGATGAGAATGCATTAAGAACATTAGGACTTAGAAATTTTGATGTTGCAATTGTAACTATAGGATCTAATATACAAGCAAGCATTATGGCAACATTACTTGTTAAAGAATTAGGTGTTAAATATATAATTGCAAAAGCTAATAATAAGATACATTCTAAAGTTTTGTATAAAATTGGTGCTGATAGGGTAATATTACCAGAACAAGATATGGGGGTTAGAGTTGCTCATAATTTAGTTTCTTCTAGTATATTAGATTATATTGAATTATCTTCAGACTACAGTATAATGGAAATTGAAGCTTTAGATGAATGGGATGGAAAAAGTCTAAGGGAAATAAAATTAAGAAGTCAGTATGGAATAAATGTTATGGCAATTAAAGAAGGCGAAGATATAAATATATCACCTTCAGCTGATCACATTGTAAAAGCTAAAGATATAATAGTAGCTATTGGTTCAGCAGAAGATTTAAGTAAACTTGAGGGTATGATAGTAAGATTAAAATAATTGAGGGTATGATAGTAAGATTAAAATAATTGAGGTGTAGACTTTGATTTTTATTGAAAGTAAAGAAAATACTATATATAAAGAAGCTAAAAAACTCAAAGAGAGAAAAAATAGAAATAAAATTAATAAATATGTAATTGAAGGATTTAGACTTGTTAATGAAGCAATAAAAGCAAATTTAGATATAGATTATTTAATATTAACTGAAGTAGGGTATGAAAAATTAGATAATTATATAGATAAAAACAATATAGAAAATAAAAAGGTTTATTGTATTGCTGATAATTTATTTAAAGATTTAACATCAACAGAAAATCCTCAAGGAATAATTGCTATAGTTAAAATGGAGAATAAAAATCTAGATTTTCAAGGGGATTTTTATTTGTTTTGCGATAAAGTACAAGATCCAGGAAATCTAGGAACTATAATAAGAACTGCTCATGCAGCAGGTGTAAATGGAATAATATTATCTAAAGGAACTGTAGACATATATAATGAAAAAACAATAAGATCAACAATGGGATCATCGTTTTATATGCCTATATATTATGATGATGATTTTTCATTAATAAAATCATTGAAAAAAGATGGATTTAAATTAATAGTTACGTCATTAGAAAGTAGTAAAGATTTTTTTAAAGAAGATTTAAAAGGAAAGACTATACTTACAGTTGGCAATGAAGGAAATGGTGTATCTGATGAAGTGTTAGACTTAGCCGATAGAAGAGTTAAAATACCCATGCCAGGTGGAGCAGAATCTTTAAATGTAGCTATAGCGACATCCATTATAATTTATGAAAAAGTAAGACAAAATTTTAATTGAATTTTTAGTATTGAATTTTAATTAGTTTATTTGTATAATTATAGGGAATTAAATAATTATAAACTGTGAATGAGAGAGTAGATATTAGAAAGTTTTTAGGGAGAATAAGTCATAGACTGGAAGCTTATTTAAATGAAATAATGTTGAAGTTCACTCAGGAGTTCTAGCTGTGAAATTAAGTAGTAGCTAGCGGTCAATGCCGTTAAATTTTAAGTTGGATTCTTATAATATTTTTATAAGTTTCAATTAGGGTGGTAACGCGGATAATTCGTCCCTTTTATAGGGGGACGATTTTTTATTGTACATAAAAATGTTTGAAAGGAGAAAAAACATGAAAGAAAAACTTAAAGAATTGCAAGAACTTGCATTAAAGCAAATTGAAAATTCAATGAAAAGTAATGAATTAGAAGAAATTAGAGTTAAGTTCTTAGGAAAAAAAGGGGAACTTACTACAATATTAAGAGGTATGGGGGCATTATCTGCAGAAGAAAGACCTTTAGTAGGAAAGCTAGTTAATGAAGCTAAAGCTAAAGTAGAAGAAAAATTAGAGACAGCAATAAAGAAAATAAAAGATAAAGAGAAAACAGAAAAACTTGCTAGTGAAACTATAGATATTTCACTTCCAGGTAAAAAGAAGGTTATAGGAAAGAGACATCCATTAGAATTAACACTTCAAAATATGGAAGATATATTTGTATCAATGGGATTTACAATTGAAGAAGGTCCAGAAGTTGAATATGATCACTATAATTTTGAAGCATTAAATATACCTAAAAATCATCCGGCTAGAAGTGAACAAGATACATTATATATAAATGATAATATAGTTCTTAGAACTCAAACTTCACCAGTTCAAGTTAGAACTATGGAAAATCAAAAGCCACCAATTAAGATGATTTCACCAGGTAAAGTTTATAGATCAGATTCAGTGGATGCAACACATTCACCTATATTCTATCAAATGGAGGGTTTGGTTATAGATAAAGGAGTTACTTTTGCAGATTTAAAAGGAACTTTAGAATTATTTGCTAAGAAGATGTTTGGCGATAAAGTTCAAACTAAGTTTAGACCACATCACTTCCCATTTACAGAACCATCAGCTGAAATGGATGCAACTTGTTTTGTATGTGGAGGAGAAGGCTGTAGAGTATGTAAAAATAGTGGATGGATAGAACTTTTAGGTTGTGGTATGGTTCATCCAAATGTACTTAGAAATTGTGGAATAGATCCAGAAGTATATAGTGGATTCGCTTTCGGATTTGGTGTTGATAGAATGGTAATGCTTAAGTATGGTATAGATGATATAAGATTACTATACGAAAGTGACATGAGATTCTTAAATCAATTTTAATAAAGAATTTAAAGGTAAATGAGGAGGAAAAAATATGAAAGTACCATTTAGTTGGTTACAAGATTATGTTGATATAAATGTTAGTCCTAAAGAATTAGGAGATAAATTAACTTTAACAGGATCACAATTAGAAGAATTAATAATTCAAGGTGATGTTATAGATAAGGTTGTTACGGGAAAAATTACTGAAATAGAAAAACATCCAGATGCTGACAAACTAAGTATTTGTCAAGTTGATATTGGAACTGAAACTATTCAAATAGTTACAGCTGCAACAAACATGAAAGAGCAAGATGTAGTACCAGTAGCGTTACATGGTTCAACATTAGCAGATGGAACTAAAATTAAAAAAGGTAAGCTTAGAGGTGTACCATCAAATGGTATGTTCTGTTCTGAAGAAGAACTTGGAATTGCAGGAGATGAACCAGTTCATGGATTAATGATATTACCTACTGACACTAAATTAGGTGTTGAACTTAAAGAATTATTAAAGTTAAATAAGGCTATATTAGATTTTGAAATAACTTCTAATAGACCTGATTGTTTAAGTATAGTTGGTATGGCTAGAGAAACAGCAGCTGCACTTAGAACTACTTATAAGATGCCTAATTTAGAGTATAAAGTTTCTGGAAATGGAAATGTAGAATCAGAATTAAATGTTGAAGTTAAAGATGATTTATGTTTAAGATATATGGCTAGAAAAGTTAAAAATGTAAAAGTAAAACCATCACCAGGCTGGATGCAAGAAAGACTTCTTGAAGCAGGAATAAGACCTATAGACAATATAGTTGATATTACAAATTTTGTAATGCTTGAATTAGGTCAACCAATGCATGCTTATGATGCTAGAGAAATATCTACTAATAAGATAGTTGTTGAAAGAGCTGAAAGTGGAGAAAAATTCATTACTTTAGATGAAGTTGAAAGAGAATTAGATGACTCTATGCTTTGCATAAAGGATGACAATAAGATTGTTGGGTTAGCTGGAATAATGGGTGGATTAAATTCAGAAATAAAAGAAGATACAACTGAAGTTATTTTTGAATCTGCAAATTTTGATGGTACTAATATAAGAGTTAACTCTAAGAAGTTAAACTTAAGAAGTGAAGCTTCTGGAAGATTTGAAAAAGATATAGATCCTAACTTAGCTAAACTTGCAATTGATAGAGCATGTGCTTTAATTTGTGAATTAGGTGCTGGCGAAGTTGTAGAAGGTACAATAGATATTTATAATAAAAAGAAAGAAGAAGGAAAAGTAATTGTTGATTCTAACTGGGTTAATAAATTCCTTGGAACAGATCTTTCTAAAGAAGAAATGAAAAAATGTTTAGATAGCGTTGATTTATTTACAGAAATTGATGGAGATAATTTAAATGTAACAGCTCCAACATTTAGAATAGATATTGCTATTAAAGAAGATATAGCAGAAGAAATAGCTAGAATACACGGATATGATGTTATTCCTGCTACAATCTTTAGTGTTGCTACATCAAGAGAACCTAAATACAGAAAGAGATTATTAGATGATAAAGTAGTAATGCTTGCTACAGGAAGTGGATTAAATCAATCTATAAGTTACTCATTTGTATCTCCAAAAGTATTTGATAAAATTAATGTACCAGAAGATAGCGAGCTTAGAAATGTAGTTAGAATAAAAAATCCTTTAGGTGAAGATTATAGTGTAATGAGAACTACAACTATACCTTCAATGATGGAATGTTTAGGAAGAAACTATTCAAGAAATAATGATTATGTTAGACTATTTGAAATGGCTAAGATATACATTAAAAATGAAGATGAAACTAAGATTCCAACTGAAAGAAATATATTAACTATTGGTATGTATGGCGATTGTGATTATTTAGATCTTAAAGGAGCCGTTGAAAATATAGTAGAAGGCTTAGGAATAAAGAATTCTAAGTATGAAAGAGAAAGTGAAAATGTAAGTTATCATCCAGGAAAAACTGCAAAACTTGTTATAGGCAAAAATGTAGTTGGTACTTTAGGTGAAGTTCATTTAGATGTAACTGAAAATTATGGAATTGATGTACCTTGCTTTATTGCAGAACTTAATTTAGATGCATTATATGAAAGTGCTGATATGGATAGAAAGTATAAAGCATTACCTAAATTCCCAGCTGTTACAAGAGATATTGCATTACTTGTAGAAGATAGTATATTAGTTCAAGAAATTGAAGAATGCATAAGAAAAGCTGGCGGAAATTTAGTTGAAAAAGTAGAATTATTCGATATATACAAAGGAAAACAAATTCCTGATGGTAAGAAGAGTATAGCTTATGCTATTTGCTATAGAGCGGATAAAACATTAACAGATAAAGAAGTTAATAAAGTACATGATAAGATATTAAGATCTTTAGAATATAAATTAGGTGCTACTTTAAGAGACTAATTAAATTGAAATTAAAAATGACTGGATTTTATAATTTAAAATCTAGTCATTTTTTTATACTTTAAGGATAAATAAGTTTAAGTTTAAATATATTGATATTAAAGTAATTATAGAGGATGGAAATATATTGAGAAGACCTAAACCATTAAAAAAAGGAGATAAAATAGCTCTTGTAGGATTATCTAGTCCAACAACTGAAGAAAGATTAGAATTATCTATTAAAGCAATGAGAGAATTAGGATTTGAAGTTGTAGTTGGTGAAAGTTGTAAAGCTCATTATGGTTATTTATCTGGAAGTGATGATATGAGAGCTAATGATTTAAATACTATGTTTTCTGATAAATCAATATCTGGAATTTTTGCAATAAGGGGAGGGTATGGATCAACAAGGATTTTAGATAAGCTAGATTATAATATGATAAAAAAGAATGCTAAAGTATTTTCAGGATATAGTGATGTTACAGCTATTCATAATGTAATAAATAAGAGGTGTAATTTTATTACATTTCATGCACCTATGCCAGCAACAGAAATGTATAAGGGACTAGATAAGTACACTGAGTATTATTTTAAAAAGAGTATATTTACATTAAAGCCTTTAGGAAAATTAAGAAATATAGAGAGCACAGAAATTAAAACTTTATTTGAAGGAGAAGCAGAAGGAAGATTAGTTGGAGGAAATCTTTCAGTAATTTGTTCAACACTAGGAACAGATTATGAAATAGATACTAAAGGAAAAATATTATTTTTAGAAGAGATTGATGAATATCCATACAAAATTGATAGAATGATTATGCAATTAAAACAATGCAATAAATTAAAGGATGCAAGTGGGATAATTTTAGGGAAATGGACTGATTGTTTACCACCAAAGGGTAGAGAAAGCTTGTCATTAATGCAAATATTTGAAGAGTTAATAGCATCAGAGGGGAAACCTGCATTATATGATGTTTATTGTGGACATTGTTTACCAACACTTACCCTTCCTTTAGGTGCTAAAATAAAAATTAATGCAGATAATCAAGAGATAAATATATTAGAATAAAGAAATTAAGCAATAAAGTTCAATTACAATGCCCTTTACCTATTGCATATTTAAAATATAGACATAAATAATATGATTTAGATAAAGTTATCAAATAAAGGTCTTTATTTGATAACTTTATTAGTTTATACTATAAATTAGCGAACATATGTTTTGAATGATAGTTTATATTTTAGTAGCGTGTGGACATATCCAATTTTCCTATTGAATATATCAATACATATTTAAAACATAGTCTTAGTTAAAAGCAGTTTAACTAAGAGATGAAAAGAATTTTAATTATTAAGATGGAGGAAATAATTTGAGTAATAATAATGACAAACTAAAAAAAGCTTTTAAAAAGAGTATGAAAAAAAATAAAGGTAATAAAAAGGCGCAATTCATAACAATAATACTTTTTGCTATTATAGGACTTATGAGCTTTGTTTTTGGAAATGATTTTAATTCTAATACCCCAGAAAATTTAGGAAATGTAAGTGGGAACTTAGAAGTTTCTTATTTGGATGTTGGACAAGGTGATGCTGCATATATAAGAGTTAATGATTTTGATATATTAATAGATGCAGGTCCAAGAAGTGAAGCAGATCATTTATTAAAGCAATTAGAAGAAAAAAATATAGATGATTTTGAAATGGTAATTGCGACTCATCCACATGAAGATCATATAGGTGGAATGACAAAAATATTTCAAAAGTATAAAGTAGAAAATTTTTATATGCCTAAAGTTACTCATACAACAAAAACATTTGAAAATATGTTAAATGCAGTTTCAAATGAAGGGATTAAGATTCAAACGATAAAAGAAGGTATGAAATTTGATTTAGGTTCTGGTGCTAAAATAGATGTATATTCTCCAATAAAAGAAAGTTATGAGGAGTTTAATAATTACTCACCTATAATGAAATTAACATTTGGTGATAAAAAGTTAATGTTTACTGGGGATGCAGAAACACTTGTAGAACAAGAAGTTTTGTCTAAATATTCAAAAGATCTTAAAGCAGATGTATTAAAGTTTGGTCATCATGGGTCAAGCACATCTTCAAGTAATGAATTTATACAAGCTGTATCACCACAATATGGGATAATAAGTTGTGGCACAGATAATAGTTATGGTCATCCTCATAAAGAAACCATGAGTAAGATTTCTAAAAATGGAATAGAAACTTATAGAACAGACTTACAAGGTGAAATAACAGTAACATCTAATGGAAAGACTATATCAGTTAAAACAAAAAAGAGTTAAATATAACCATTTTAAGAGAAAAAACAATAAATAATTATAAGTAAAAAATAACAGAAATTATCTTAACCCTAGTAAGTGGTTCTGGTAGGTTCTGTTTTTTTTATTAGTTGCTTTTTAAAATAGAAGTTTTATAAAAATAATACGAATATATAAGTAGATAATTGTTAAATTTGTAATTTACTTAATTGTGGTTTATATATATTCTATTAACAAAAATAGATATTTTTTGACAAATTTATATAAAAGTATTCCATAACATGATATAATATGTTTAAAATTATTATTTTGTTATAAAAGTGTTTATAATTTAAGTTTAATATTCTAGAAAGAAGTGATATAGGTGAAGCATAAGTATAATTCGAAAATTATAAATTTTGAACAAGCTTCCACAATATACAAGTTAATAGATAACAGTACTGATGATTATGTATTTATTTGGGATGTTAATAGCAATGTATTTAAAATATCATCATCTATTTTATGTGATTTTGATTTAGATGGTACAACAACTAGTGACATAGAAGAATATTGGTCTAAAATTATATATAATGATGATAAAGATATATTTTTGCATGGAATAAATAAAATAAAATCAGGACTTTCAAATATTAATATTTTTCAATGCCGTCTTGTAAATAAAAAAGGTGAAGTGATATGGATTTCTTTTCGTGGAAGTTTATTAAAAGATGAAAATGAAAACGCTATAATTGTATTTGGACATATAACTGATATGAATAAAGATACAAAAATAGATTTTATAACAGGAGTGCTAAATAGAAGTAAATTTCAAGAAGATATGATGAATTTTCTTGATAATAAATCTGAAATTGTTTCTGCAGTTATAGTTATGGGAATTGATAATTTTAAAAACATAAATGAGAAACATGGTTATTTATTTGGTGACATGGTTATTAGAGATGTGGCTCAAAAAATCACTTTAATGCTACCTAAGAATATGAATATATATAGAATTGATGGAGATAAATTTGCAATTTTTTATAAGGACGCAAATTATAAAAAAGTAGAAGTATTATTTAATAACATTAAGGACTATATGAATGTACAACATGAAATTGATGATAAAAAATATTTTTGCACTTTATCATGTGGAGTAGCATTATATCCTAATGATGCACTTTCATGTATGGAACTATTTCAAAGGGCTAATAGTGCCATGGAATTTGCCAAAATAAGTGGAAAAAATAGATTAGAATTTTTTTCAGAAGAATTATATAATAAGAAAATACGTTTCCTAACACTTCAAGAGCAATTAAGAGAAAGTATAAGAAATAATTTTGATGGATTTGAATTGTATTATCAACCACAAGTTAAGGCGTCTAATCATGAATTAAAGGGTGCAGAAGCACTACTTAGATGGAATTCACCTGAACTAGGAGAAATATCTCCTTTAGAATTTATTCCGTTTTTAGAAGAGAGTGGTTTAATTGTAAAGGTTGGTAAATGGGTTATTAGGGAAGCATTAAAAATGTGTATGAATTGGCAAAGTATAATCGAAGATTTTAAAATGAGCATAAATGTTTCATATATTCAATTAAAGGAAGATAATTTTAATGTGTATTTAGATGAATGTATAAAAGAATTCGGAATAAATAAAAATTCTGTTATACTAGAATTAACAGAAAGTTGTTGGGCACCAGATTTTAAATTTTTAATTAAAAAATTTGCTGATTTTGAGGAATATGGCATAAATATGGCTATAGATGATTTTGGAACAGGATATTCTTCATTAAATTATCTTAGAAATTTACCAGTAAATATTGTAAAGATAGATCGTTCTTTTGTAAGACATCTTACGGAAAAAAGTTATAATTTTACATTTATAGAGTATGTAATAAAACTTATGCATAGCATTAATATTAAAGTATGTATTGAAGGTATTGAAACTGTAGAAGAATTTGAAATTATAAATAAAGTAAACCCAGATTATATTCAAGGATATCTATTTGGAAAACCTGAGAGCACAGACATGTTTTATCGAAAGTTTATAGATGCTAAAGAACAATTATTAGTATAAGTTTAGAATATATATTGAAATCTACTAATTTGTATTATTTAAAAGGCAGACAACAAAAATTAATATATTGATACAATAGAAATAATAAATCTAGAAGATATAAAAATGTACAAGTTTAAAAATTCAATTAGTGCATATATATACATATATTTAAAACAGAGATATTTTTAAAAATTAAGAAGTAGTAAGAATACAGTATTACTACTTCTTATTATATGAAGATATATTAATATAATTAAGAAGATACATTAACATTCCACCTATTCCAACGATTAAGCTAACAATTAACCAAGCCTGTCTTATTCCAACTACAGAAATCATTCTACCCATGATTATTGGTCCAATACCATTACCAGTTCCATATAGTAAAGGCAAAATTGAATTTATTCTTCCTCTATGGGAAGAAGGGCTTAAATTAGCTATAAAAGTTTGAGCATTTGTAGCAATTGATATTTCGCCTATAGTCATTATAGCAACAATAATAAAAAATGAAAAAATATTAGAGGCAAAGCTACAAAGGCCAAAGGCCAATGAATACAGAAGTCCTCCAACTGAAATGATAGAAAGTATTCTATATTTCTTTGTTAGAACTGTTATTATTGGAGTAAATAAAATTACAATTAACCCATTTAAACTACTCAAAACCCCAAAGTATCTAGCACCATTAGTGCTAAATATATCATTTAATTGTATTGGTACTGCAAATCCCCACTGAGAATAAGCAAAATTAAATGTTAACATTAGTAAGGAATAGTAAATTAAAATAGGTCGTTTAACAAGTACTTTAAATACTGAACAATGCTGAGATTTTTCTAGAGAATTTATATTTTCTTGAATTGAGTTAGGTTTAATATCCTTTATAAAACATCCTATTAATATAAGATAAATAAATGTGGTAATACCATCACCTATAAAAATTAAATTTAAATAATTATTAAAAAGCAAGCCACCTAATAGTGGTCCTATTGCAAATCCTAAATTCAATCCTATATATATAAGTGAAAAAGAAGTTTTTCTATTTTCAGGAGTTGTAATATCTGAAACTAGTGCATCATAAGCAGGCAAAGATACCGATGAAAAACAAGATGCTAATAGTATAAAGTTAGTTAATGTATTAGATAAAGGTAAAAAACCACAAATTATAAATGTACAAGCTGACAATCCTTGAAAAACAAGTATTACTTTTTTTCTTCCTATAGAGTCAACTAGTTTACCTCCTATTAATACACAGGGGGCTTGAAGAATAGCTAAAAAGGTTACAAATTCACCAGCTTGGCTTATAGATAGACCTATTTTTTGAATAAGTATTAGTGATAACAATGGATAAATAAAAGATCCTATGCAATTTATTATTTTACCTAGAAAAAGTATATAAATTTCTTTAGGGAGTCCTGAATATGGGGAAAATATAAGTATCAATTTATTTTTTAATTTCATCTTAAATCTCCTTTTATTAATATTTAAAACAGAGCTAAATATAAAAATAATTATTAAATTATACCCTTAAATACTAAAAAATTCAATTTATTTCAAATAAATGAATTTGAAATTTGTGAATTGATAAAAAAATATAAATATTATTTATAATATTTATATTTTTACACAAACTTATAAGTGTATAAATTTATTTTTGAAAGGAGAAAATGTATCATGGAAAAATTTGGAGAAGAAATAAAAGATACTGCTAGAAAAATGAAGACAGAAATAAAAGAAACTGCAAGGGAAATAAAAGGTAAGATGACAGAACAAGGTGAAATTATAAAGGAACATGCTAATAATTTAAAACATAAGTTATAATGTTTTGTATTAAATAAAGATTATAAGAACCAAGAAGTGAATTATTTGAATTTATCTCTTGGTTCTTATAATTTTTATATAGCATAAATATTACTAATATTAAAAACTCAGAATTTAGTATCAATTATTCGACTACAAAAATTATTAAATTTTAATGTTAGATATAAAGAGACTTTTAATATTAAAAAAAGTAAGAAAAAAGTAAATATTTTTATATCATAAGTATGTATCAATATAATTGTGTTATGAGTGAATATAGAATATAATTAAACAATGAGAAAGAAATTTTAAGAGGTGTAATTTATGATTAAGGTAACAGTTAATATAAATGGTATGGATTACAACTTAAAAGGTGATAAAAATGAACAATACTTAGTTGATTTAGCTGATTTTGTTGATAGTAAAGTAAAAGAGATAATGAGTAAAAATTCTAGATTAAGCACGAGTGCTGCAACAGTACTTGCGGCAGTAAATATAGCAGATGAACTTTACGAATGTGATTCTAATTTAAGAAATGCCATTAATAAGAAGAAAAATATAGAAACTGAAAAAAGTGAATTGATTCAAAAAGTAGACAAGTTAAATGAAGATTTAAAAACAACATTAGTAGAGAAAACAAAACTTCAAGAACAATTAGTAAATGGTGAGCAATCTTTAAAAGAAAAATATTTAGAAATAGAAGAGACACTTACTAATTTAAAAGAAGAGGCAACTAATCTAGAAAAAGAAAAGGGCCTATTATTAGAGAAGAATAATAAGTTGGAAAATAATTTAAAAGAAATTAGTAATTTAAATGAAGTATTAAACAAAGAAGTTGTAGAAATAAAAGAGAAAAATAAGTTCCTTTATAAAAAAGTAGATGAATCTAAAGGAAAAGAAGTAGAGTTAAGAAATAAATTACAAGTTTCAAGTGGAAATATTAAAGAATTAGAAAATAAAGTTTCTTTTTTAGAAAACAAATGTACTAACTTAGGTAAAAAGTTTGATGATTTAAATACTTTAAATACAGAAAATTCATTAGAACTTGAAAGAATGATTAAAGTTAGAGCTAGTTTAGAAGAAGAAAATTCTATCTTGATTGAAAAAAGTAAGTCTTTAGAAGACAATTGCTTAACTTTACAAAGTAAGATAGAAGAATTAACATTATTAATATCAAATGAAAAGAGCAATAAACGAGTTCTTCAAGAAGAATATACTAAATGTAAAGAAGAGCTTGAAAATATCAGTGATCTTTATTATGAAACTGATAAAGAAGTTACAATTTTCAAACAAAAAATTGAAGAAGTCAATAGAGAAAATGAAAAATTAAATTCTAAAATAAACATGGAAATAAAAAATAAAAAAGTATTAGAAGATAATATTCAAAAATTAAATAATAATATTAATTCAATAAATAATGAAAAAAATAAAATAAAACAAGAGAATTTAAAAGTAAATGAGGAACTTACAAGCTTAAGGGATAAGTATTCTAAGTTAATTGTCAATGAAGATAATAGTAAAAAGACAATAAATATAAAACATAAAGAAATAGAAGAATTAAGAGATGATTTAAGCAATAAAGATAAATCATTAATAGATATAAAAAATATCTTAGAGTGCAAAGAAAAGTCATTAGAAAAATTAAAAGATAACTTAGATGAAAAAGAGAAAAACTTAGAGGTATTAAAAAATACTTTAAGTAAAAAGGATGCTTCTGTAGTAGAATTAGAAAATAAAGTTGAAGAATTAAATAAGCATAAGAGTAAACTTATGGAAAGAAGCAAAACTGTAAATAATAATCTTAGAACATCGAAGTATAAAGTTATGGAATTAAAGGATAAACTATTAAATGTAGAAATAGAATTAGCAGCGCTAAAAAGTCAACAATTTTTAAATAGTAAAACAAAAAAAGTTATAGCTCCACTTTCACATAAAAAGTAGGATAATATAATAGAATTATAACAATTTTAAAAACTGCTATTTTTAATAGCAGTTTTTAAAGGTTTTTAAGAATAATAAAGTAAGATATTTTGTTTTAATACAGAATTATTATCTATAAAAAACAAGGTTGATTAAAACACTCAGGAGGAAGTTAATGAAAAAAATAGAATTATTAGCACCGGCAGGTAGTATGGAAAGTCTAGTAGCAGCTATAAATAGAGGGGCTGATGCTATTTATTTAGGTGGAAATAAGTTTTCAGCAAGAGCATATGCATCAAATTTTGATAATGAAATGATGATGAAGGCAGTAGATTATGCACATAGCTATGGGGCTCGGGTATATGTTACTATAAATACTTTATTAAAAGAAAATGAAATAAAAGAAGCTCTAAAATATGCAGGATATCTTTATGATATAGGGGTAGATGCTTTAATTATACAAGATACAGGGCTTATTAATTTAATACAAAAAACATATACAGATTTTGAATTACATGCATCAACTCAAATGACAGTACATAATGGTGAAGGGGCAATGTATTTTACTGAAAGAGGATTATCTAGAATAGTTTTATCTAGAGAACTTTCTTTAAATGAAATTAAATACATATCAAAAGATTTAGGAATAGAAACAGAAATATTTGTACATGGAGCACTTTGTGTATGCTATTCAGGTCAATGTTTAATGAGTTCTATGATAGGTGGAAGAAGTGGGAATAGAGGAAGATGTGCTCAACCTTGTAGAATGGAATATACAATAAAAGGTGAAAATACTGCACCTAAAAAGGCGTATTTACTTAGCCCAAAAGATATGTGTTTAATTGATGATGTAGAAGAATTAATAAAAAGTGGAACATCATCTTTAAAAGTAGAAGGGCGAATGAAGAGACCTGAGTATGTATCAGGTGTAGTAGATACATATAGAAGAGCAATTGATAAGGTTATTGATAAACAAAAATTTGATTTAAAAAAGGGAAGAACTCAATTAGCACAGTTATTTAATAGAGAAGGATTTTCTAAAGCATATTTATATAAAAATACAGGAAAAGATATGATGAGTTATAATTTCCCTAAAAACACTGGTATTCCTATAGGTAAAGCTGTTGATAAAAATGAAATTATATTAGATGGAAATATAAGCCTTGGAGATGGAATAAGATACAGGGATGAAGGATTTGTATTAGGTAAAATATTACTTAATGGTAAAGAAGTAAAGGAAGCTTTTAAAGGTGATAAAGTTAAATTAACACCTAGTGGCTATAAAAAAGGTGATTTAATATACAGAATGTCTGATAAAAAATTATATGATGAATTAAAGGACTATGTAAAGCCATATAAAAGAAAAATATTATTACAAGGTGAATTAGAATTTAAAGTTGGATTTCCTTTAAAACTTAAAACTAAATTTAATGGAAAAGAATATGAAGTTTTAGGTGATACAGTTGAGGTAGCGGAAAGATCACCATTAGATATAAAAAGAGTAGAAGAATGTTTGATGAAATCTGGAGAAATACCATATAAGTTTGAAAAAGTATTATTTAATGTTTTTGAAGATGGATTTATAAGAATATCTTCCTTAAACAATTTAAGAAGAGAGTTATTTGAAAAGATATTAAAAGAAGAAACATCTTCTTATAGACGAAGAAGATTTAAAAGTGATATTATAGAGAAAAATTTAAAGATTGGTAAAAAACTAGGTTATATTTATAGCTGTATAAATAAAGAACAATTAAAAGCTTTATTAGAAGATGATTCTGTTAAAAATATAGCATTAGATATATCATATACTAAGCATAAGGGTGCATTAAATATAAGCGATTTTAAGAATGTAGAAAATAAAAACTTATATTTTATGACTCCTAATATAATAAAAGAAGAATTTAAAAATGTAGTTAAACAAATAGATGAAGTTATTCCATATATAAAAGGATTAATAACTTCAAATGTAGGAATACTTAATTTATATAAAGATAAATTATTTATAATAGGTGATTATAAATTAAATCTGTTTAATAAGGAAGCTTTAGATTTTTATAGGAAAGATATTGAGATTCCAACATTAAGCTTAGAATTAAACAGAAAAGAAATTAAAGAAATAATGAAAAGTGTTAATTATAATGTTGCAGTTGGTGTTTATGGAAAAACAGAATTAATGGTTAGTGAGTACTGTCCAATAGGAAGTACATTTGGAAATAAATCTACTTCTAAAGAGTGTAATGGAGTTTGTATGAGAGATGAATTCACATTAGTAGATAGAAAAAATGAAACATTTAAAGTATTAGGTGATAATAGCTGTAGAAGTCATATATTAAATTCACTTGCTTTAAATTTAATAGAAGAAATTGAAGAGTTAAAAACATTTAATATATCTACGTTTAGATTTGACTTTAAAGATGAAACTTATAATGAAGTTAAAGTGATATTAGAAGAAGTGAAAAAACTTAAAAAAAGTGAAAATAGAATCTATACTAAAGGTCATTATAAACGTGGTGTAGAATAGAGGGGAACTATAAATGAACAAGAGATCTTTAAGAGTTTTAGAATTTAATAAAGTAAAGGAAATACTTAAAAAGTATGCATATAGCAGTTCTGCTAAGAAATTAGTAGATGAACTTGTACCTTATGACAATACATATGAAATAAACAATGGATTAGAAGAATCTAATGAGGCACTTGAAATATTAATGAAGAAGGGTAATCCTCCAATAGAAGGTCTTTGTGATATAGGAGATATACTTCAAAGAGCGAAAAAAGGAGGTACATTAACGCCAGAACAATTATTAAAGGTATTAGGAATGCTTACAGCAACTAGAAGAATGCAGGAATTTTTTAAAAGAGAAGAACAAGAAGTATCTTTTCCTAAGTTAGAAGATTTAGCGTATATATTAGCACCTATTAATGACTTGGAAAAAGAAATTGAGAGATCTATTTTATCAGAAGATGAAGTTAGTGATAATGCTAGCACTACTTTATATAATATAAGAAGAAGTTTAAAAGAAAAGAATTCTTCAGTAAGAGAAAAAATAAATTCAATAGTTAGAAGTAATTCAAAGTATTTACAAGACTCTTTATATACAATAAGAGGTGATAGATATGTAATTCCAGTAAAGGCTGAATATAAGAGTTCAGTGCCAGGGCTTGTACATGATCAAAGTTCAACAGGAGCTACTCTTTTTATAGAACCTATGGGGTTAGTTAATTTAAATAATGAAATAAAAGAACTTATGTTAAAAGAAAAGGCTGAAATAGATAGGATACTTTCAGCATTGTCATTAAAAGTAAAAATGAATGCAGAACACTGCGAGAGTAATTTTAAAATACTTACTAATTTAGATTTTATTTTTTCAAAGGGTAAATATGCATGTGAATTAAATGCAATAAAACCTATGGTAAGGGAAGATGGGATATTTAACATAATGTCTGGGAGACATCCTTTAATTGAAAAAGATAAAGTTGTACCTTTAGATGTAAATTTAGGTGATGAATTTGATACTTTAATGATAACTGGACCTAATACAGGGGGTAAAACTGTTACATTAAAAACAGTGGGATTGCTTCATATAATGGCACTTAGTGGACTGCTTATACCTGCAAGTTCTAATTCATCAGTATCATTCTTTAAGGAAGTATTTGCTGATATAGGAGATGAGCAAAGTATTGAGCAGAGTTTATCAACTTTCTCATCTCATTTAACTAATATAGTAAATATCATGGAATATGATAATAGACAATCACTTATTCTATTTGATGAATTGGGTGGAGGAACTGATCCAGCAGAAGGTGCAGCACTTGCAATAGCTATTATAGAAAATTTAAGTAGTAAAGGTGCAAAATTAATAGCAACAACTCACTATAGTGAATTAAAGGCATATGCATTAAATAAAGAGAGAGTTGAAAATGCATCTGTAGAGTTTGATATTAATACATTAAGACCTACATATAGATTGTTAATTGGAGTTCCAGGAAAATCCAATGCATTTGAGATTTCTATAAGAATAGGACTTGGAAAAGAAGTTATAGATTGTGCAAAAAATTATATGTCTAAAGAAAATTTAGAGTTTGAAGGTTTAATAAGAAATCTTCAAGAAAAGAGTATTATAGCTAAAAAAGATGCAAGAGATGCAAAAGTCATTAAAGATCAAGCGGAAGAATTAAAGAATAAATATGAACAAAAGCTTGAAAGACTTGAAAAAGTTAAAGATAAGGCTTATATGGAAGCAAGAGAAGAGGCTAAAAAGATAGTATCTAATGCAAAAGACGAAGCAGATGATATATTAAAAGCTATGAGAGAACTTGAAAAACTTGGTATTTCAAGTGGTGGAAGACAAAGACTAGAAGAAGAACGTAAAAAACTTAAAGATAGTTTAGAAGAAAAAGAAAAGAATTTATATAAAATGAAAGAAAATGATGGTGAAGTACTTGAAAAAGTAACATTAGGTATGGAAGCGTTTTTGCCATCTTTCAATCAAAATGTGATAGTGATTTCTATGCCTGATAATAAAGGGGAAGTACAAGTTGAAGCTGGGATTATGAAAATTTCAGTTAAGTTAAAGGATCTTAGAAAAACTAAACAATCTAAAGTTGAAAAGGTAAAGAAAAAGAGAGAATTAAAATTACATTTTAGTAAAGTTGAAAATCGTATAGATTTAAGAGGATTAGATGCAGAAGAAGCTTGTTATAGAGTAGATAAGTATTTAGATGATGCTTATATGGGCAATCTTGGAGAAGTAACAATAGTTCATGGAAAAGGTACTGGAATTCTTAGAAAAGCAATAAATGACATGCTTAAGAGACATATACATGTTAAAAATTATAGATTAGGTGGATATGGTGAAGGTGGAGATGGTGCAACAATAGTTGAACTAAAATAAGATGATGTTTTGAAATATTGATCTTTTGTATAAAGCTCGTGGACAGAGAAATTTGCTTTAAGAACTCTAAAATAAAGATTAGTCCAATTAATGCATGCTCCCAATGAAACATTGTACTGTGTGAAAGTTCGTGTTTCCAAATATGAAATTTGGACACTTACTTTTGACAAGCAATTAATTGTAAGGCTAAAAGGAAACTCAACTCAAGTACATTCGCTGAGTAAGTAAGAGTAGCAAAATATAAAATTTTGACTCTTACTTAAGAGTTCTAGAAAAGTAAATTTCAATGCCACTTCGCCTTTATAACAAAAGATCAACATATTTAAAATAGGGTAGAATAAGAAATAAATATGAAGAAATTTTGAGGTGAGTGCATGTATATTATAAGTGCATGTTTATGTGGAGTTAACTGTAAATATAGTGGGGAAAATAATTTAAATGAAAAGTGTGTTGAGTTATTTAGAAGAGGAAAAGCTATTTTGGTATGTCCTGAACAACTTGGAGGATTAAGTACTCCTAGAACTTCAGTAGAATTAAAAGATTCTGCTCAGGATATACTAGAAGGGCATGGAAGAGCAATTACAAAAGATGGCATAGATGTTACAAATCAATTTGTAAAAGGTGCATATGAAACATTAAAGATAGCTAAAGAAGTGAATGCTACAAAGGCTATTTTAAAAGAAAAAAGTCCATCGTGTGGTGTTAGTAAAGTATATGATGGAAGCTTTCAAGGAAACAAAATAGATGGAATGGGAATTACTGCATACTTATTGCAAAAAGAAGGAATAGAAGTATTTTCTGAAGAAGATATAGAACCTAATAATGAAAAATTAATATATTTAAATGAATATTTTGAAAACAAATTAAAAAGAAAAAAAATTTTAAACTTAGAGGAAGATGATTTTGATTATAATTATGATGAGTCATTGGATTTGACAGAATGTTTAGATGAATTTTCTGATTTGCCAAGTCGAGTTAAGGATAATGTAAAAAGACTAATAATATCTTTAGCAGAAGATCTTATGGGATTTACTGAAATAGATGAAATATCAGAAGCTACAGGGCTAACAATAGATGAAATTAAAACTATAAAGAATGAACATGAAAAATAAAATATGTTAGTAATTGGAAAAATTTATTGCTAAATACTATAAAATATTAAAAAAACTATTTTTTATTATGGATAAGTATTGTATAATAATAGAAGTATTAAGTAAAATTTTGTTAAGTTAGTATAAATGTTTAACAAAGGATTTATACAAATGGGAGGGAACATATATGGATTATAAAGAAAAATATAACTCATGGCTTAATTCTGAGAGTATAAATGAAGAAACAAAGAATGAATTAAAAGCTATATGTGATGAAAAAGAAATAGAAGATAGATTTTATAAAGATTTAGAGTTTGGTACAGGTGGATTAAGAGGTGTAATTGGTGCAGGAAGCAACAGAATGAATGTATATAGTGTTTCAAAAGCCACTCAAGGTTTTGCTAATTACTTAAATGAAAACTTTAACAAACCAGCAGTTGCAATTGCATACGATTCTAGAAATATGTCAAAGGAATTTGCTAAGGCAGCAGCACTTACATTATGCGCTAACAATGTAAAAGTATACTTATATGAAAGTTTAAGACCAACACCAGTGTTATCTTTTGCTACAAGAGAATTAAAATGTAGTGGTGGAATAGTTGTAACCGCTTCACATAATCCAAAACAATATAATGGATATAAGGTTTATGATGAATTTGGAGGACAAGTTACAGATGATAAAGCTAACAAAATAATAACTTGTGTTAACCAAATTGAAGATTTTTCACAAATTAAAATTATAGATGAAAAAGATGCTTTAGAAAAAGGTTTACTTGAATATGTAGGTGAAGAATTAGATAAAGTTTATATGGAAAAAGTAAAATCTTTAACTATTAGAAAAGAATTAGTTAGTGAAAAAGCTAATACTTTAAATGTTATATATACTCCAATTCATGGATCAGGTAATGTTCCAGTTAGAAGAGTATTAAAAGAATTAGGATATACAAATGTAGAAGTTGTAAAAGAACAAGAAGCTCCAGATGGAAACTTTCCAACAGCATCTTATCCTAATCCAGAAAATCCAGATGTATTTAAATTAGCTTTAAATATGGCACAAAGCACAAATCCAGATATCATATTTGGAACAGATCCTGATTGTGATAGAATTGGTGTTGTTGTAAAAGACAGCAAAGGTGAATACAAAGTTTTAACTGGTAACCAAACTGGATTATTATTAACTCATTATATGTTAAGTTCATTAAAAGAAACGAATAAGTTACCTGAAAATGGAGTAGTTATTAAGACAATAGTAACTACAGAAGGTGCTAAAGCAATTGCTGATGATTTTAATATAGAAATATTAGATGTACTAACTGGATTTAAATATATAGGAGAAAAGATAAGAGAATTTAAAGAATCAGGAGAACATACTTACTTATTTGGATTTGAAGAAAGTTATGGATATCTTGCAGGAGACTTTGTTCGTGATAAAGATGCAGTAATAGCTTCAATGTTAATATGTGAAATGTGTTTATATTATAAAGAACATGGAAAGAGTTTATATGATGCTTTAATAGAATTATATGAAAAATATGGATACTTTAAAGAAACCCTTGTATCTTTAGAATTAGCAGGAAAAGAAGGTCAAGAAAAAATAGCTTCTTGTATAGATGCTATGAGAAATAGTAAAGTAAGTGAAATTAATAATGTAAAAGTAGTCAGAAAATTAGATTATAAATTAAGTATGGATGAAGATGTAGAAAACGGAAGTAAGGTAGCAATTGATTTACCAAAATCAAATGTATTAAAATTTATACTTGAAGATGATTCTTATTTTGTAGTGAGACCGTCAGGAACTGAACCCAAAATGAAAGTTTATTTATCTATTAAGGGAAATAGCTTGACTGATGCTGAAAAGCAAATATTAGAATTCAAAGAAAATGTCATGAAATTAATTAATGAAAAATTAAACTAAATTAATTCTACAAATAAGCTGTTTTAAGTGATATAATAATCATTTGAGACAGCTTTTGTTCTTAAATACTATCAAGATAAAATTAGGTGGTGTAACATAATGGATTATAAAACAATGTTGAAGGAAAAATTAAGTAAGATATTATTTTTAGAAATGGATATAGAGGGATTTAAAAAGACTGTAAATATTCCGGAATATGTGACATTTAAAAATAAAGATTTATATATGCCTATAAGTTCAGAATATATAACATCTAATGTTAATGATGAAATAAAAATGAAGAACTTACCTATATATTATTTTATTGAAGGAATGTTTATATGTTTTGCATGTGATGAAAAATTAAGATTTAATGATGATTATGGAATCATTTTAACTTATATTGCTAATGCCGAAGAATCTATAAAAAGTCTTATAGCTAATAGAATTAAAGAAGAAAGATTAGAAGAAGCTTATATATTATTAAAAGGATTATATATATATAATAGAGAAGAAGAGGTTTTTAAAAATCTATTATTGACAGGGGAAGCCTTGAGAGAAAAGGATTCTAAATTCAAATCAATACTATTACAAGATATTGAAGAAGGAAAGATAAAGTTTAAAAATATGCCAGAACCTTACTTGTATAATGCACTTATATTAAGAGATGATGGAGACTTTATAAATGCTAAAGAAGAAATTAATAGCTACCTAAATAAAGGCGGAGTAAAGAGCGGAGAGATAGATCAAATAATCAACGATATTAACAATGTAAGTCAATATGAAAAAGCAATAGAGCTTTTAAATGAAAAGCCAGAAAAAGCAATAGAAATGTTATTGCCATTAGTTGACCAATTTGAAACAAATCCACTTTTATATTATTACTTAGCAGTTGGATATAGAAATTTAGAAAACTATGAAAAAGCTATATACTACTTAAATCAAAGTTTAAGTATTGAATCAGGTATATTAGAAGTAGTTAATGAACTTGGTATAAATTATGCTTGTCTTGGTAATTATGAAGAAGCAATAAAATACTTTAAAAAGGCTTTTGAAGCATCAAGAGATGTTGAAATTTGTACTAACATAATAATGTGTTATATGAATTTAGGCGATAATGAACAAGCAAAACTTCATTTAGAAATTGCTAAAAAATTAAAACCTGAAGATGAAATTGTAAGTCAATTAGAAAAAGCTTTAACTAAATAGTTAAGTTTGGTTTTAAAAGAAAGTTTATAATTTTAGTATAAAGCTCGTAGACAGGGAAATTTCCTTTAAGAACGCTATTTTTAAATAAAGGGTTTTATTTCAGCACTATCAAAATAGCATTAGATATTTTGTTAGTGCTTTTTATATATAGGAAAAGATATTTTAACATGTGTTGATATATGCATAA